>NZBT01000018.1 GCA_002688015.1 Candidatus Pacearchaeota archaeon | reverse complement strand
TACAGCACTGATACCTCTCGAGGAGGTACCAATGTTTAGTGTGCAGTGTTTACTGCTAGGACTACACGGGTATCTAATCCGTTTTGCGACCCTAGCCTTCATCCCTCACAGTCAGATCCGTTCTCGTAAGGTGCCTTCGCTGTTGTTAGTCTGGTAAGGATCAACGCATTTGACCGCTACCCGAACCATACTCCTTACGTCTCCCGGTCTCTAGCTTGGAAGTATCTTATGCCTGCCTGACACTTAAGATGCCAGATTTAACAAAAGACTTTCCAAGCAAGCTACGGATGTTTTAGACCCAATAAAAATGGCTGCGACTTGGACCGCTGGTATTACCGCGGCGGCTGGCACCAGTCTTGCCCGGTCCTTATTCGTGAGACTATTTACATCTCACAAAAGCTTTCCAAATATAGGAAAGCACTTTGGCTTGCTCTATCACACTTTCGTGCATTGTAAAAGTTTCTCGACTGCTGCACCCCGTAAGGCTGGGAATAGTGTCTCAGATTCCCTCTCAGGGCTCTTCCGCTAAGAACCCTTACGGATCATCGGCTTGGTGGGCCATTACCCCGCCAACAACCTAATCCACCGCAGCCCCATCCTAAGGAAAATTTAAAAGAAAAATCATTCCAGAAAATTTCCTCTATCGGATATTAGAGTCAGTTTCCCGACCTTATCTCCGCCCTTAGGGTAGGTTAGCTACGTGTTACTGAGCAGTACGCCCCTCATTTCCGAAAAAACAAAAGACTTGCATGTCTAATTACAAACCAAATAGCCGCAGCCGCCAGCAGGATCAACTGGATTTACAATATGTAAATTGTTGAACAGTATCTGCTGATGACTGTTTGTCGAATTAGCAAAAATTTCGACTCCATTATTAACACTCGACCTCTAAAACTTATAAGAATATTCGTTAAGAATACTTGCATACCTCATACCTTAATATGCAAGATGTCGACTCTTCTTTCTGTTGAACAGAAAACTTTATCGACGGTAAACATTAAGGCACTCATCACAGTTAACATTTTACAATATGTGTGAGTTTCGAAAGGTATTTAAAGCTTTTCGTTTGAGAAAATAGTTTTGACGACGGTTATTTAGGATATAGTTCCCATCTTGCTTCTTCAACCATTTCTAAATCTCTTGGCCCGGGGCATTTGGGAGCAAGAGCGATTGTCATAAGATCTCTTAATCCTGGAATTCTGTTTAAAAATCTTATTGAATACATAATGGGATGTATTGATCCATCTTTTCTTAAATCAAAATCTACTTGATATACTACATTGTATCCTAATGCAAGAGCAACATAGTGATGATCATATTCGTGTTGTAAGATCTCAATTGGATTAAGTTTCTTCTCGTGTCTTAGTAGAAATGATTCGAAACCATCTTGAGATTCAAACTGTTCAGTCTTTAAAACCATTTTACTTAGGAGGTGTTAGATTTTCCCAGTCATCTATCCATTCATGGATTGGGGGAATTTCAACATCTATTTTTCTTGCTTCAACATAAAGTTTTGCCATTAAATACAAAATAATACCAATAGATTTCGCTGATTTATTATTTCCAGGAATTATTTTGTTTATTCCTGCTGTGTAATTGTTTGTATCGCAGATAGATAAAACTGGAATTCCAATATTGTTTGAATCTTTCAATGCATTTTTATCAAGCCAAGGATCAACGATAAATGCAAGTTCTGTTTCGAAGAAGTCATCTAGGTTTGGATTTGTTAAAATTCCTGAAGGATATTTTTTCGTAAATGTTCTTATCCCAGTAATCTTATTGAAGAATTTTGCAGCCTTCCATCCTGCTTCTCTTTTACATACCAAGATTGCATCTTCTGGAGCAAATGACGCTAAAAAATCAGCAGCTTCTTTTATTTTATCATCTAATAACGCTGTGTTGAAAACAGCAAGGCCGTCTGCTCTTCTTTTGTAAACATATTGTTTCATATCTGGAGTAATTACTCTTGTTCCCAAATGAATAGATGATTTTAGATAATCTTCAATTGGGACAAGACCATCTTCTTTCTCTTCAGGCTCATCCGATTTTTTCTTAACTTTTTCTTTGAGATCAACTTTTTCTTCGGAGACACTTTCCTCAAGAGCTTTAGCTTTTTCTTTTAGTTTTTCAAGAGCTGATTTTTCCTTTGGCTTTGCTTTTGTTTCTTTTTTTTCAGCAGTCTTGCTAGTAGCTTTCTTAATAGTTTTCTTCTTTGTTTCTTTCTCAGGTTTTTCTTCTTTCTTTGTTGCCATTGTAAATCTCTATAACCAGTGCAGGGGTTTTCGTTATCCTATTTCAAGGATCTCGTCTCTTTAGAGATCTGGGTTTGTTTCAGCCAGTACCTGCTAAGTTGAATTTCTCAGAGAATTAGGGTATTTAAATTTAATGAAAAAATAAAAAAGACTTGCTGATTTATTCAGCCAAGTTTGTGTTCTCTGCAAATCTAGGATGGTGTCTTCTTTGAGGTTTTTCAATTCCGTGTTCTTCCATATATTCCTTAACTTCAGAGAAATCTTCGGACTCACGAGCTTCTTCCATTAAGTCTTTTAGCTCTGATCTTATTTCATGTCTCTCAATGACTTTATCGAAATTCTCTTCTGTTAATCTAGACTTAGCTTTGTCTAAATTAGATTCTATTAAAGATTTCCATGTATCGAAGTCTTCAGATTCTATTGCTTCTCTTGGAATATTCCTAACAATTTTGTATAAGGTATTGAAGAGAGTTGGGGCAGATTAAATGGGGAAAAGAAATAAATTAGAAATAATCAGAGATATATTGGAATTGATTAGAGAAAATCATAATTCTATTAAGACAACTCCTTTGTTAAGGAAGAGTAATTTGTCAAGTCAAGGCTTTTCAGAATATATGAAAGAACTTTTGGAAAAAGACTTGATTAGAGAGAATCAGGATAAGAAAGGAAAGAAATTTATTTCCCTTACTGAGAAAGGAGTAAGATACTTAGAGAAATATAGAAATATTGTTGGCTTTATTGAAGAGTTTGAACTTTAACTTGTTATTCTTTCATTTGTACTGGAATATACTCTGTAATTCCAAACCAACCTGAGGTGCCTTTGTCTCGATAACTACTATTTACAATAAATGAATTGAATTTTGTCAATCTGTGCTGATAGACCTGAAAAGAAACTATTTCTGCGAGTTCTTCATCTGAAGGGTGCATCTTATGAAAAACTCTCTTCTCTAATCCAATAGAAACGAACTTTGGGTCCTCCCTGACGCTTGATTCAATAACATAAGGCAGTTTGGTGAGTAAAGGTATTTTCAATGTATCTTGTCTCATCAAATTCTGAGAAATTTTGAGGTTTTAAGGATTATCGTGATTGTTTCTCTATCTCAATCAAACGTTTCAGTTTAACAGTTCTCCATTTTGTGGCAATGCCTGTTTTAATGTAATCTGCTTGGAAAGCTACAGCGTAATCAGCAAGAGCATTATCAAGGGTTTCCCCAGATCTATGAGAAAGAATTGTTTTTATCTTATGTTTCTTACAAAGCTTGAATATTTCCGCGAGATCTAGGAGAGATCCATTTTGATTTGGTTTTATTATCATTGCGTTCATTGATTTCATCTTTATTGCCTTTTTTGTTCTTGAGATTTGTGTTGCAGTTAAATCATCCCCAGTTACAAGAGTTTTCTTACTAATCTTTGAAAAGCCAGAGAAATCTTCTTCATCAAGAGGATCTTCAACATAAAGTAAATTGTATTTTTTAATTAGGGAATTGATGTATCTAATTTGTGAATTTTTATCCAGCACCTTATTATTGTTATAATAATATTCTTTGTCTTTATAGAAAGCTGATACGGCTGCATCAATTCCAATTCTAACTCCTTTAAATTTACTAAGGGCTGTTAAAACTTGTTCATTATTTAGTTCTGTTTCCCACGCACCTTCATCACTTTTCCTTTGAGATTTAACTTTTCTTTTTACTTGTTTGTGAAACGAGGACAGAATTTTTACATTTTCTTTTACTGATTTCTTACTTGAAATTAAGAAGAATTCTTGGAATGTGGGAGGGCATTTATTATGAGCATGCATTCCTCCTTCAACAACATTTCCTAGGGGAATGGGGAGTTTGGGAGACTTGAGATTTGGAGAAATAACTTGCCATAATTCTTTTTTCTTTGATTTTGCTAAGGCTTTGAGAATTGCTGACTCTAAAGCAAAGAGAGAATTTGCTCCAAGTTTTTTTCTTAATAGTTTTTCTATTTTCTTCAAATCAGAAAATGAATTAATTTCTATTCCTTTTAGTTTAGCTGATTTAATCTTTTTGATATCATCAGAAAGAGTTTTTCTATAGGTTGGAGTTTCGTGTTTTCCAACTGATGCCCCATAAGGAGCAGAAGCTTTTTGGTGATTCACAGAGACTTGAATCGTTTTATCTCTTCGAGAATCAAGGATTGTTTTTACAGATAAAGATGATATTATCATATAAATTAGAGGGAAAATTGATTTAAAGAATTATTGTTCTTCTGCTGTTGAAGGGGTCTCTGCAATTGCTTCCTCGGATTCATCAGTTTCTGTGAATCCTAGTTCTTTAGCATCTTCTTGAATTTCCTTTTCAACTTCTTTTTCTTTTTCTTTAAGTTCTTCATCAGATACTGAATCTTCTTTTACTGCTCCAATTCTATCTTTTCCTCTTTTTGGAGTAGGGCGGTGAACTGCAATAGGAAGGGCATCTTCTTCTAATTCTAACTCTGCAATTTTTATAGCATCATGATTAAGATCTTTTAGCTTTTCTTCTGAAAGTTTTAAAAGAATGGGTGCATCCATTGCTATTTGAAGGGCGCGGGATCCTACAATTCTAGCAATTTCATACTTTGTGAATTTTTCTTGAATGTTTTGACTCATGTTAATAGGATTTAAAGTACACTTTTAAGCTTTTTGTTAATCTCTTCAAATTTTACAGGCAACAAAGACATTGCTTTTTCTATTTCTTCTTGGGAAAACAAGTCTTCTCCGTATTTTTGACAAGAGTTTACCATAGGTTTTCCTTCAAATGTGGAAATTCCAAAAGTGATTCTAGCTTCAGAAGCCTCTTGTTCTTCTCTTGTTGGATCTAAAATTAATGAGTCACCTAGTTTAAAGAAACTAAATGAAATTGGAGCTATATCTTTGGCAAGAGGAACTGGATTTGTTGATTTTGTCTTATGATCTATTTTTCCATCTTTATCAAGTAATGGTAAGACTGCTTTTTTTAACGCTGCGATTGCTCCGAAGGATGCTGCATCAATCAAATTTCCATCATCATTTATTGGATAAAGATCTACAAAAACTGTCCAAACTTTTTTTCCTTCTTCTATTACAAGATCTGATAGATTAATTACATCAGAAGCTCTTATTGCTCTATCCACTAATCTAGGAAGTTCAATTGCGTTAAATCCTGGAGGGCCATGTTCAAATCTTGGGGATGCTAAAGGCAATAAGTCTGCTGATACCATTAAGTTTCCTTTATCAGGACTGTCAGGATAAGGTTCTCCGAAGCCTAGTTTTATTCCTACAACTACTTCTGTTTTTCCAAGACGAACACGAGCAGAACCTTCTGCTTGGTTTGAAACATCAAATTCTATTTTTAAATCTCTAAATTCATCTAACTTTCTTCCATCAAATCTTTTGCCTTCTGCAAACATTTTTCTTAGTTTTTCTCTTGTTAAATTGGTTACTTCCATGGAACTCATTTTTTGGCTCCTTTTTCTTGTTCAGAAGGTAATAATGAATCTTTTAGGGTCTTTTTTTGAATTTCATAAATTTCTTCGCAAACTTTTGATGCTAATTTTGTTGCTTCTGGGACAAGTTCCGGAGATATTTTTCCATCCATTTGCATTAGAGAGAAACTAGATGAATTAGCAGGTTTAGCAACTGCAAAGTCTGTTGCTCCTTCTCCCTCTTCAAAATCTTCTTCTCCTTTGGATAAGTCTACAATTAGATTTGTATCATTTTTTCCTACAGCTATTGAGCAAACAAGATCAGTCATTGGGATTCCTGCTTGAGCCAATGCCATAGAAGCTGCATTGATTCCTGCAGTTCTTGTTCCTGCATCTGCTTGTAGAATATAAATTTGAACATCAATTACGGTGTTAGGGAACAAGGATAGGTCAACTACAGGGGATAAAGCCCATTCAATAGCTTTAGAGATTTCTTGAGCACGCCTATTTGGACCTGGACGCTTTCTATCTCCTACTGAGAAAGAAAGTAAATCATAATTACATCTTAAAACTGCTTTTGTTGGATTTTGCATATGTTGAGGGTGTAACTTTCTTGGGCCGTAAACAGCTGCAATTGCTACTGTATCTCCAAAAGCAAACATTGCCGAACCATCAGCGTTTGGAATTACTCCGACTTTAGCAGTCATAGGTCTTGCATCTTCTGCTTTTCTGCCATCTGCTCGCTTAAAATCTTTTTTAACAGCCATTTTAATTGTTTTCGAACCATTCCTCCATTTTTTCTGTTAATCCTGAAACTAAAACTTGAGATGCTATAAATTCAATTGCTTTTCTTGCTTTTATTTCATCTTCTATTTTCTCTCCTTTTATCCAAATCCAACCATTTTGTCCAACAGTGATTTGACAAGATGTTTTTTCTTTTACAAGAGTGATCATGCTTCCTTCTCTTCCTATTACACGAGGAACACGTGAAGGAATTGTTCTAAAGATAAATCCGCCTTCTAGTTTTCCAAGCCCTTTTCCTTTTAATGTTAAATCGATACCTTTACTTTTTACACCCCAGATCTTTGCTGCAATAACATCTCCTATTGCTAAAAATTGATCCATTTCATTTCTGTTTATGAATCTAGGACATTCTTCTATTCCTAGGAATGCAGAAGATGCATAATCTATGTCAATCATCCAACCTGAGAAGTTTATATCTGCAACACGGCCAATGATAACATTTCCTTTTCTTGGAATAAAGGCTCCAAAAATTGGGATTACTTTGACTACACGACCTGATATTTCAGCTAAGCCAAAACGGTTTGCAAGAACATTTTCACCATCTCTTCTTGTTCCATCTCCGGGGAGAAAATCTTCTCCTGAAACAATAACTTCTCCAGGAACTATTGGACGTCTTTCGACAGGTTCAGAACTATTAGAACTATCAGTAGAATTGTCTTCCACGGCTTCATGTGCCTCGTTAATTTCGTTCTTCATTATAGTCGTAATTTTAATCAAATAAGAGGTAATGATAATTTGTCTCTTATTCGCTTTTATTTGTAGGGATTTTAGATAAATACTGTTTTTAAACCTTTTTATTATTCTGAAGAGAGTTCTTCAGATTGAACAGCGCCGTGTGTTATATTATTGAGTTTTTCATAGAAATCTATCTGGCTTCCTGAAGGAATATTGACAATTATCTGCAAATCTCCATTGGAAAGCCATTCTTCGCTTTCCTTGTAATCTCCTACAATTCCATATATTTGTCCTGTGAATTGTGCAGGAATTGTTAATTTAACACGCTTGGTTTCTATTTTTATAGGGATTATTGTCTTTAATTTGTGAACTAGGTCTGGCATTTGTTGTTCGGGAGCGCGAGAATCAAAGCTGTAATGAACTTCATCAATTGCTCTTCTGAGTCTCTCTTCTGTGTATGGATTTCCATTTTGATCAACTGCGTTTCTTAATATTAAATCAGTGACTTGTTTGATCTTCTTTTCCCTTTCCTCATCACGAAATTCTTGTGTTTTTTGAACTTCTCCTTTTACAATGATTTGTTTAGCTATTTCAGATACATCTGTTGTGTCAAAAGCGGATTTTAAGTCGGATTCAGAGGCAACATTTCCCTTCTTTAAGTCTGTGAATATATTGGGAGATTGTAAGGCTGCATTTATATTTGCGTTGGAATCAGCAGATTTGACTTTTAGAGCTTCATCTAAATCAACTGATATTTCAAAGTGCTTTCCTTTTACTGTAATACGAGCTTCTACGTTAGGCATGATATTATTGGGAGATGTTGTTTTATAAAATTATCGTAGATAATTTTAAATACCTACTGAAGTAAAGCTTTTTATAATAAAGGGGATTTAATCAAATATGGATATGCCAACAGAAATGCAACATCAAGCAATGGGTTATGATAGAGCTGCGACTATGTTCTCTCCTGAGGGACATTTATTACAAGTAGAATATGCAGAGAAGACTGTTCGATTAGGAAGTGCTTCGATTGGATTAACATGTAAAGATGGGGTTGTTATTGTTGCTGATAAGAGAGTTAGAGATAAGTTAATTGCACCGGAAAGTGCTAGTAAGATTTTTGAAGTTGATGAGCACATGATGGCGATATCTTCAGGAATATTGAGTGATGCAAGAATTTTGATGGATCATGCTCAAGTTTTGGCTCAACAAAATAGAGTTACTTATGGAACCCCAATTGAACCTGTATTAGTAATAAGAATGATTGCAGACAAAAAGCAGATTTTTACTCAATATGGAGGCGCAAGACCATTTGCAGTTGCTGTTATGCTTGCAGGTGTTAATAAAAGAAAAACTCATTTATACACAACAGATGTTGCTGGAAACTATTCTGCTTATAAGGCTAATGCGATTGGAGAAAATGATGAAAAGATTAAGGAAGTTTTGAGATCTGAGTATAAAGAAGATGTGACAATAGATGAAGGTATTAAGTTTTGTTTTAAGATTTTTAAGAGTGTTTTAGGAAAGAACTTTGACTCTAATAGATTTGAAGTTGGGTTTATTAAACATGGGGAAGAAAAATTACATAGAATAGATGGGGAAGAATTGAAAAAGTATGTAAAATAAAATGAAAATTTTATTTGTTTGTGAAAATAATATATCAAGAAGTCAAATTGCTGAAACTTTTTTTAATGGGCTTGTTAAAGATAAAAAACATAAAGCTGGAAGTGCTGGAGTTAGAGATAAACATGACGGAGACACTATTGAAGAAATTAGTAAATTAACTGTAAGAAGTATGAAAGAAGCTGGTTTGGATATAGGGAAGAAGAAGTCAAAGAAAATAACAAAGAAAAAAGTCAAAGATGCAGATTTTGTTGTTATGATGAATCATAATTTTGATTTTCCAGATTATGTTAAAGAATCTAAGAGATTGATTTTGTGGGACGTTGAAGATCCAAAAGGAAGAGATTTAAATGTTTTTATAAAAATTAGAGATAGAATTCATCTTTTAGTTAATAGATTAATTGATGAAGTTGATATGGTTTCTAAGGAAGCCTAAAGATTTTTCTGAATATCATTGAGGAGGCAATTGCTCCTAACATATACCACCAGAACCAAGACCCTGCTATTGCTGTGCCTGCATAAGTTCCTCTTATCCAAGAGAAGAAAATAAGGATTGGGATAATTGTGATTAACATTGGTTTGAAAGAATGTTTCATCATTTCACTTGTGTGAGATAAAAGCTCTTTGTTTAGATCCATCATTTTATCGTTGTTACCTGCTTTCTGATGTTCTTTCATTTCTTTTTGAAGTTCTTTTTGACGAGCTTTTATTTCGCGCATCCTATCTTTATCAAGTATGAAGTAATTAACAATTGTAATGAAAAGAGAGATTATGGATGCAAATAAGATTAGTGAAGTTTTAGGGTATTGTGTTATTAATTCTATCACCATTTTTATTCCTTTACTAGTTTTAGAGGATTTTTAAACTATCCTACAATTTTCTTTAGAGCAGGATGCATATCTACAGCGTGTTGTTGAGCGATGCTTTGATATAACTGATACATAATCATAACTGCTAATAGGATTGCTGTTCCTCCGACAAGAGCTCCGAGAAGATTTGCTATTGAGGCAAGTAGACCTATTGCTAATCCGCCCATAATTGTTAATGGCATGATATATCTTTTTAGTATTGCTTCTAATACACGTTGATCTTTTCTAAATCCAGGAATTTGTAATCCTGAACTTAAGATGTTTTTGGCTTGGCTTGATTCGTCCATTCCAGATGTCTTTACCCAAAAGACAGCAAAAATTGCTGAGAAAACCATATAGAACAATGTGTGAGACAAAGCTTGAAGAATTAAACGTGTGCTAATTCCTCCTCTAATGATTAATTGCAATAGATTAGAAGCATTGAGCCAATAAGCTAGGCCAGAGAGTGGTTGCCCTTGAGAGAAAGATCCTAGGAAAGTAGGATGGCCAAGCCAGTTCTCTATAAGTCCTCCAAATAATTGAATGTTCGCTGCGAGAGCGGAAACTAAGATAACTGGGATAACAGAAGCGTAGAAGAATGCAAGAGGCCATTTCATACCGTAACCTCTAAGACGATCATAAGTTAGTGGAATCTCTACTTTAAGAGATTGGGCCCAAACAACTGCTAAGAAGATTATTGCAGTAACTAAAATGGCAGCAGCGGCTGCGAGAGCTTCAGAGGGAACGCCATTAATAACTGACTGAATGATAATCAAGAAGTTTCCAGAACAAGCAGTGTTTGTGAAATCAAGTAAACAGTTCTCTCCATTTGCTCCTATGAATTGGAATAATCTTGCAAACAGCTGCCAAGAAACTCCAGCTACAATGAATAAGGAGACACCAGAACCGAAGCCCCACTTTTGAACAACTTCATCCATAAACATTATCGCTAGCCCTCCTAAAATTAATTGGGCTATAACGATTGTAGTAAACCCTGGAGCTGGCTGTAGACCTCCCATCACTACGAAGACTATTGCTTCAAATAAGATAAAGAATATAACTCCCAATTTTTGTAATCCTTGGAAATACCTTTTTCCATCAGGTGTTTTCGTATCTATGTTTAAGATTCCTGATCCTACAAGTAACTGCAAAATAATAGATGACATAACTATTGGACCAATACCTAAGGAAATTATACTCCCAAAGTCAGTAGCAAGGATAACTTGAAGAAATTCGAATTGTGCTAGTGCGTTGCTAGATAAACCGTAAAGAGTTATGTTTGCAAGAATGAAAAAGGCTCCTAAGACTATCAAAGTCCATTTTAGTTTTTTGTTAAAACTAAGATTTTTTTCTACGGGTTTCTTAACTTCAGGAAGATTGAATAATATTCCTCTTAAATCTAAGGCCATGGATTTGAAAGAAATTAAGGGTTTAAAAATCTTCTTAGAAGAGGTTTATTCTGATTGAGAAGGCATTACCGCTGTATCTTCTAGTTTATCCATTAACTCGTTCGTGTGCTTTCCGAAATCGGACATTTTCTTGTAAATTAGAGCTCGAAGAATTTCTATTGATAATTCTTCTCCAAAATATGCTGCATGTGGAGTATATTCGCGCCTTACTCTCAATCCTGTATTCAAATTCATCCATTTCGATTGGACACCGATAGATCCCATAATTCTTTTTACTGGACGTCCGAGGCCCTCATAAAAAACATTCACTGCTGGTTTGAATACCTCTATTCCGTCTTTAGTGGCAGTGGCTGTGTTTTCCACTCTGAAGTTTGCTGCGGTCTCTGCATAAAAGTGAGTATGTACTTGATTATCTTTCCCATCGATGCTGTCTGCCATGTCTCCTGGAATAAAATAAGCGATTTCCAATACATCTGATTCCCTACTGACTAGAAGAAAGGGTTCCCCATTGTAAATATTATCAGCAAAGGTTTTTATCTCTGGATCATTGATGCCAGATATTTCTTTGGCACGCTTGAGATCTTCAAGATATCTATCAGAATAACGAATAATTTCTGGCTCGTTCATTAGATGAATAAGTGTTGGCATCGTGTGGAGAAGAGGATTCTGTATTTAAGGATTATTGTATAGAAAAACTATTTTTCTTTGTCTTCTTTCTTTTCTTCAGTCTTTGGTTTGTCTTCTTTCTTTTCCTTTTTTTCTGGAAGAGAGATTTCGCTTCCTGATTTTTTAGCTTTTTCAATTGCTAATTTAGAAGCAGCAGATGCAGTTATTTTTAATTTTTCTTTCAATTCTCCTCGTGAAAGAACCTTATATCCTATAAGGTTTGTGTTTTCCTTAAAGATTTGATCAAGATTTATTGATTTTAACTTGATTTTCATTTTTCTAGCTTGTCTTATCTTTTTTCCGAAATATTTTTTATTTTTTAAACTAGTATCTTTCTTTTGATCTGAACGTTTTCCTGTTCCAGACATTCCGACTCCTCCCCTGTGTCCCTTTCCTCTTGCTTTCTTCTTGGCTCCACGACTATGGGTATGTGATCCGTGGTGTCTTGAAACTTTTTTTCTTCTTTTTATCATTCTAAGTCCTCCGAAAGATCTTTTTCAGATGAAAATTCTGGAGGTAGTTGAGTAAATGTATCTAATTTCAAACATTCTGTACATTCATCTGGAGATTCATCTGCAAACTCTCTATGTCCGCAATCGCATTCCCAAACTATTGTTTCCTTGTTTAACTTTGGCATTTTATAACATCCTCTTGATCAAATCATTTATTTTTTCTTTGTTATCCCCTAAGACCGCTTTAGGTGTGACTCCGAAGTGTTTTTTAGAGTCAATTCCGCCTCTTGGAGGATGTAATCTGAAGAAAGGTTTTATTCCTAATTTTTCTAAAGGAGATTTGTCAATATTTGAAATTATTTTAGAAACGTCGAGTTTAGATTCTTTATCTATAAGTTGGGAACGAGATTCTATTAATTCTTTTAATGTTTTTTCATTGATTGTTCCATAAGCAACAAAATTTCTAATATGCTTTAAGAGTTTGAGGTTAGAATCTGTAGGTTTCAATAAGATAAGAGCATATTTCCTTCTGAGTCTAATTCTATTAAGAGTTTCCTTTATCTTTAAAGATAATTTTACGTCTCCAGTTATTCTTATTACTGCTATCATTTCTTATTTTCCTCCTGTAAGGGAACCATTGAATTTGTTTTTTTAAGAGCTTCAATGCATGCTTTTGCTACATTAAATGTCGTTCTTGTGTGTCCTTTAGTAATTCCATAAACATCTTTGATTCCTGCTAGTTTGAGAATCTTTTTACATTCATCTCCCACAACTAGGCCTGTTCCTCTAGGGGCTGGAAGAAGAGTTATTCTGACAGATCCACATTTTCCTTCTACTTTAAATGGAACTGTGTGGGGAGCGTGAGATCCATCTTCTACAGTTTCGAATCCGCTAACCACTTTTATTATGTTAAGTTTTGCTTTCCTTAATGATTTTTCTCTAGCGGGAAGAGTCTCTTTTGAGGTTCCGTAACCTAGACCCACATAGCCTTTATTATCTCCAACAACGGACATTGAACTGAATGTTAAAACGTTTCCTTCCTGTGTTTTCTTTTGTGTCTGACGCCAAGCACGTCTTTTTCCTCCACCGAACTTTCCTTTTGCTTGTCCAATTAAAATTAAATCTGATTTTAGATTAATAAGTGTATCAACGATTTCTGGTTCAAGAATTTTCCTTCCTGATTCAAGAATCTTATCAAGGTTTTTTTCTTTTCCTGTTTTAACAGAAATTCCTAACTTTGTCTTTGGGGCCCAAGAGAGTAATTTTTCTTTTTCAATTCTCTCTCTTTTTTCTTCAAAACTTTCTTGATGTGTTTCAGATACTCTTTCTAATTCTTCTATTTCTTCTTTTACTTCTTTATCTTCTTCTAACTTTTCAACTTCTTCTGGAACTGCTTCAACAAGATCCTTTGGTTTAGATTTTACTTCTGTTTCTGCCATTTTTATTTTTGTTCCTCCTCAATTTTTTGTTCTTTTTCTTTTGATTCTTTTCCTTCAGACATGGAAGGTAAGACTTCAGGATCTACTTTTACGTTTAATCCGGAATCGACAGCTCCTTTTACGACTGCGTAGATTCTTGATTTATGGATGTTTCTGTGCATTCCGATATCTAAAATTGTTTGTTCTATTTTTTTATCTTTTACTTCGTTTGCGATTAATTTCCCTAACTCATAAGCCGCTTTAAGACTCTTCAAACTACCCTTTTTATCCTCCGGCCAACCATTTGATAATAGATCTCTAGTACTTTTTCCAACTAATACTTTATCTTGTGCAATTTCAGAACTTACGATTTGAGCAATAACATATCTATTTGTTTTTCTTATTACCAATCTTGGAAGTGGAGATTTTAGTAAGGCCAATCTTGCTTTATAATCTGTTTTTCTTTGTAGTCTTCTTTTTCTTACAGATCTCATTTTTTAGCCTCCTTAATGAATAAATCTTGTTCTTTTATTCTCTCTTTTAAGTGTGCAAGAGATCTGAATTCACTTGCCCTAATTTGTTTTCTTAAGTCTCTTACAGAATCTTTGGAGATTTTTTCTTGGTCCTTTAATATTTTTAGATGAGTTCTTAACTTTCTTGTTAGTTTTACATATGTCTGTTTTCTTTTGTTTACTTTTTGCTTTATGGAACCAAGTCTTCTTCTTGTTTTTCTTTTGACAACTTTTTTTCTTCCCTTAACTTCTTTTACTGTTATTGCTCCATCTGATAAAAGATCCTTGACATCTTGTTTTGTAATTGCTTCCTTTAATTCTGTAAGTCTTGATAAGTTTAATACAACACGAGATTTTCCAACGTTTAAAGTTCTAGCAATTAGGGCTTTTTTATTTTCTAATTTCATTTTGTTTTCTCCTTAAGGGATTTAGTTACGTTGAAGATAGGGAAACCTGCATCTAGGGCTTTTTTGATTAATTCTATTTTCTTTTTCGCTCCAAGTCTTCTGCTTAGAACTATAATATTTTCTTTTTGGACTTTGTTTAGATCGGAAAAGGTTGAAACAGTTATAGGTAATTTTCCTTTTATTTTTCCAGATTCTTTTTGAGGTTTTTTGTATCCCATTGAAACAGTAGCTGGATAAGATTTTCTTTTAAGACGCATTTTACTGTGGCGGCCCTTTGGTTTTCTCCATTTTTGTAGTTTAGTACGCTTCTTTCCTAGTTTCAAATGCCTCATAGAATCTTGTCTTACAAATTTTTTAGCCATGTTTCTTATCTCCTGGTTTTTCTGTGATGTAGATTCCGTCTTGGAATATTCTTCTATCTTTGTTTACTACTTTTGTTGCGTTTTCAAAATTGGCTGCTGTTTGACCTGCTGATTCTTTATTGTAACCTGTGATGGTTATTTCTTGACCCTTTATTTCAACGTTGACATTTGGGAGAATTTCAGCAGTTCTTGGAACCTTTTCTCCGAGAAAGTTATTGATTACTAATTTGCTTCCTTCAACTTTTAGAGTCATAGGGAAATGAACGTTTGCTGATTCTAATCTATATACAAATGGCTCGTTTAAACCAGAAAAAATGTTTTTCAGATGAGCAATTACTGTTTTTATTTTCTTTATCTCGTTTTTACTTCCCTTTTTACTCTCGAAAGTTATTTTATTATCTGCAATTTTTAATGTAACATTTGGAATTTTGACTTCTTTTTTTATTTCTAAAGAATCTTTTTTGCAAACTATAATGAAATCTTCATAACTACAAGGGATTCCTTCAGGGATGTCTAAAGATTCTAAAAATGCTTTTTTTGTCATTTTAATACAAATAAGCTATTAAGCTTCCTCCTAGATTTTTTTCTATTGCTGTTTGGTGAGTCATTAAACCTTCAGATGTTGAAATGATTAAGATACCTAGATTTCTTGCAGGAAGATATCTTGAAATATATTTTTCTATTTTATCAGAAGGAATGAGATATCTTGGCTTTATTGCTTTGCAACCGTGAATATTTCCTAATTCCACTGTTAAAAGATTATCTTTTACTTTGTAATCTTTAATGTAACCTCTAAGCTTTGCAATTGCTAAGATTGCTGTTAAAAGTTTTGAATAATAATTTATTTCTACGCTTGTCTTTCTGGCTCTTTTAGCGTTCATAATCATATTCAATGCGTCAGATACTTTGTCTTGTGCCATTTTAGTGATATTTTTTGAATCCTATTTCCTCCGCTATTTCTCTGAATGCTTGACGACACATGTTTATTCCATACTGTTTTATGTGTCCTCCGAACTGGTCAGTACGCTCACAACGCCTTCTTGCCTTTCCTGTAGTTCTTTCTTTAGGTCTGTTGTGTTTCAAAAACCGATGCATTTTTGCAGGTTTATGCTTTATCTGCTTCAATATTTTTTTCCAATTACTTGCTGGCATTTTATTCGAATTCCGTGGAGAAATTATCCTCCATAAATTTAATTACTTCATCTTTGGAAACATGCTGTCTTTGGGGAACATTGGAAGATTTTATTTTTTTTCTCTTGATTCTTAATCCTTTTCTAGCAAGTACGACTGTTACATTTAGACCTCGAATACCAATATCTCTTTGGTATTCCATTTCAGGAATCTCAATATATTCAGGAATTCCAAATGAAAAATGATTTTCTGAAACTTGTTTTTCTCTCAATTCGTTGTTTACTGCTCCAAGAAGTCTTTTTATGACTTCTACTGCTTGCTTTCCTCTTAATGTAACTCTTGCTCCTACTTTTAATCCTGGACGAACTCCAAAATCAGGAATTCTTTTTGTAGAAGAGATAATTTGAGCTTTTCTTCCTGAAAGTAATTCAAGAAGTTTTGCTGCTTTTTCCAAATTTGTATCTATTCCTCCAGCAGACAATAGAACTTTTTCTATGAATATGGAACGCATTGGATTTTCGGATTTTGTTTTTTCCTTTACTTGTGCGGGTTTTTGAATTGTTTCTTGTTCCATTTTAAATTGCTACTAAATGCTCTTTTGAGAGAGACACGAGATCCTCCTTATCTTTGAATTTGATAGAAACATTGGAATCTTTTATCTCGGAAACTTTTCCTTCTTGTCCGGTATATTTTCCAGAGATTATGAAGACATTTTTTCCCACTTCTAATGGGAGATGAGATAGAATTTTATTGTCAAAAGAAAGATTTAAAGAATCATTAACAGAAATTTTGTCCTTAGAAGAAGATATAATGTTAGAGCCGTCATGGAGATTTATTTGAACTGTATTGTTTTTTAGAAGTTTTTTATTGATAATTTTGCAAAGTCTTGAATTGGTAGATTTTGTTGGCTCAAAGGTAAAACGCTTTGTTGGAAGAATTTTAAGAATGTAAGGTTGATCTGCCTCAAAAATATTGAAAAGCTTGATTGATTCTTTATGAGACTTTACTGGCTTTCCATTGATTTTTAGTAATTTAGAATTTATCATTGTCTTGACTTCTTTTAATGTTTTTGCAAGCTTCAACATGTCTCTTATAGCCATTAGGACAGGAACGGAATTTGATTTGTGAGAGCTAGGCAAAACTACATATTTTGTTCCCTTTCTTTGTATTGGGATTCTTGTTGTTGAATTACTTCTCTTTAGATACATTTTTTTCTTCCTTTTTTTCTGGTTTAGTTTCTTTTTCTTCTTCTTTGTTTTCTGGTTTAGTTTCAGAACCTTTCTTTCCTCTGTTTAGGGCTTTTATTCTTTCTTTATCTTCTAAAATGAGATCTTGAATTTGTAAAACTGAGGGAGAAAAGTTTACAGAGATTTTTGTTCCATCTTTCTTTGTTCTTTGAATATTTTCTAATGTTACTTTCAAATCTTTTGAAGAAACAGAAACTACTTTGGCTCTCTTCTTCTTGAAGGAGCCGCGCATGACGAGCACCTCATCCCCTTTCCTGAGGGGAAGACTTCTCTTGCCATACTTTTCTCTTAGGGCTTTGGACAAGTTTGCACTTAAAAACTTATGCCTTGTGTGTAATGGGGCGTTTGCTTTGTATTTTCGTTGTTTTCTTGGTTGTTTACTTGCTTTCCAAGCAGTTGAGAATTTCTTTTTCATGCTGCTAATCTCTCCTCATTTAGTAAATTTGTTGTTTCTGCTAATCTGTCTCTTAATAAATCCAACAACGGTCCATAGTGTGAGGATCCTTTTGGGTCTCTAGAGATGTGGTCACTGAAAACGCTGTAAAAAGTTATAGCTTTACTTACAAAGTCTATTCTAGCATCTCCTTTTGATTCTGAGGCTAGCTGATAACATCTTTCAAGTGCATCTAAAGTCATTCCAAAATCTCTTAAATTTTGGCTTATCATAGTACAAACTGAGCGATTTTGGCTACAGATGGCCATCGCTCTTGTACCTCCCTTGCTACTGGACCTTTAATCTGAGTTCCTTGTGGATTTCCTTTATCGTCTTTGAGAATTGCTACAGCGTTATCTTCGAAAGAATAAGATTCTCCTGTTTTCCTCTTATATGAACGTTTTTGTCTGATTATTACGGCATCAAAAACTTTTCCTTTCATTGCTGGTTTTCCTGCACGAACGGATACTTTGACTTGATCAGCGATTTTAGCATATTGCTGAGTTCCTTTTGATGCTTTACCTCTCTTAACTCCAGTAATTCGGACAATTCTTGCTCCTGAGTTATCTGCTGCTACTAACATTGATCCAATATTGAATGCGCGTGTTGGTTTTGCTGATACTGCTTTCATGCTGCCTCCCGATGCTTTAACAATTCTGGATCATATTTTGGTAATGTGTCAGAACCAGACATTAATGCATCAACAATATTTTTTGAGTGTAATTTAACCTTATCCATTAAAACATTAATTAGATGTCTATAATGAGGTTTACTATTAACTAAATCGTATACAGTCATTGAACCCTCTGATACTGCGCTGCGAGCCGATCCAATCTTACCCATGCTAAGTAGGCAATCAACTGACCTTGCTAATCCTGAATACCTATCAAATGCTGTACTCGTGCATAAATTTTTTGATTGACTCATTTTTCTTCCTCCTCGGACTTTTTGACAATTTCTATAACAACGGCATGAAGAATCTTACTTAGGGGGCGGCACTCCTGAACTTTTACAATATCTCCTATTTTAACATCTGAAAGGGATTCTGGAAGACGAGCATGGATCTTTGTTTTCTTCTTGTAGAAACGCTCGTATTTCTTAACATATACTGGACGCTCAAATTCTATAGATATTCTATTTGGAAACTTAGTTACAACTTTTCCTTGGAATATCCTTCCTCTAGTTCCGACTAGATTTTTAACTTTCTCTTTTGATTTTTTCTTTTCTTCTGTCATTTTTTTACGGCCTTTTGATGCTTTTTAACTGTTTGCTTTTTTCTTTTGGACTCAGAGGTTAATCTGAGATTGACTCTTCAGGGAATCCAAGCGAAACCAATAAAGGCCTCACATTTCTCTTGTGGTTTCCTTGAAGTTCTACGGTGTGGTCCTTTACTGTTCCACCGCAAGCAAGTTTCTCCTTTAGAGACTTGGCGATACTTTTCAAATCAACTGTCTTATCGAAACCACTTACAACAGTGATTTTCTTACCGTATCGTCTTGTTTCCAGGGAGACAGTTATGTGTTGTTCGCCCTTGGCGATTTCTTCAAACACATCTGCATCACTCGGTAAACCGAATTCATCTGTATTCATTGTTTATTTATTCTGCAACTCCTTTTTAGAGTTGAGTTTGAGTTCTGTAAGTAGGCGTGCAATTGCCCTTTTAATTTCTCTTGTTTTTGCATTTGTCTTATTAGCAGGAACATTGCTTTTAATAAGTTCCAACTTTAACTCTTCTAGTTTTTCTTTCATTTCACTTTTGTTCATTTTCTTTACGTCTGCGGATTTTAATACTGCCATTATTCTTTCTCCTTGGATTCTTTAGATTCTTCTGAATCTTCTACCTTTGCTTTTTTAGTTGCTCTTTTCTTTTTTTCTGGTTTTTCTTGTTCTTCAGAAAGGTCTTCAGGCTCTTCAACTGAAACTCTTATTCTGTTTAACAATTCTTCATTGACATCTATTCTATCGTGTATGTGTGCGTCTGGGGCTAAGATTTTCACTACTATTCCTACAACTCCTGATTGGGCTGTTGCTTGGGCTTGTGCAACATCAACAACTTTTGCAGGATCTCCTGTTTTCTTCAAATAACCATGAGTAAATCTCCATGTTCTTGCTCTATCTGAAGGTAACTTCCCGGAGAGAACAATCTCTGTTCCTAATGCTCCTGTTTTGATAATTTCTTGAAGCATTTTGTAAGCTATGACTTTAAACTTAAGAGACCCTTTTCTTTCCAAAAGAAGAGCTATTTCATCTGCTACTAATTGAGCATCAAGCAAAGGCTCTGTAATTTCTTTAATTTCTATGTGGGGATTGTCTAATTTAAATCTCTTTTTCAATACATTTGTTAGTTTGTCTATTTTTTCTCCTCTTCTTCCAATTACTAGACCTGGTTTTGATGTTCCAATGATTATCTTTTCTCCAACAGGAGTATATTCTATAGTGACATTGCTAATACGCCCTTTTCCTAGTTCTTTCTTTATGTATTCTTTAACGCTTAATTCTTCTTTCTTAAAGGTTACAAATTTCTTTTCTTCCATTTTTATTTTTTATTCTCCTTTGTTTGTTTTGGATTAGATTCTTCTGCGGTTAATACGACATTTGTTCTCTTACCTTCTACGTTCCCTTTTCTCATAGGACGAGAAGCCCAGGAAGCTGAAGCAGTTTTTATAATTGTTTTTTCTGAATCAAGTTGATTTACAATTACATTTCCTTTTAATCCTCTTAGGATTGGAATGAATAGTGTACAAGCTTTAACTGGATAACGGCCAGACATCATTTTTCCTTTTCTATGAGGGATTTCTCCCTTGAAAGGTATTGCTTGTTTCATGTTAATTACAGATTGTAAATCAGATATGGCTTTATCAATGTTCTTTCCCTTTATGAAATCACAGATATACATACAATGTTTCTTTGAAGCATGTAATCCAAGAGATTTTGCGATTGCAAGATCTTTCTTTTCTAATTTAGGAGCTTCTGTTTTCTTTTTTTCTTCTTTCTTCTCTTCAGGTTTTTCTTTGTTATCACTAGCTTGGGGGGTTTTGTTCTCTTTCTTTGTTTCGGTATTAGTTTTGCCAAGCTCTTTCTTTGACATTGTGTTTATGTCTTTTTGTTTCTTCTTTTCTTCTGTTTTTATTTTTTCTTCTGCCATTTTAATTATTTCTTCTGGGCCCTAGATGATTTAGTTGCACCAATTCCTGCGCTTCCATGGTTTACTTTACCACGAGTTTGAGCGAATTCTCCTAATCTATGACCAATCATCTCTATTGTAATTGGAACTTCAGTGAAACTTTTTCCATTGTGAACTGAAATTGTGAGACCTACTAATCTTGGAACTACAACTAAGTCACGTAGATGAGTCTTTATTCTCTTTTTCTTTATGTCCTTTTTCTCTGCTCTTGCAATGAATTTTTCGATAACATCGAAATTCCTTAAGATGGTTCTTCTAGATCTTGAAGGTAAGAATTTTGCACTTTCACGAACGTCCATTTTTTGTAATTCTTCTAGAGGTTGACCTCTGTAAATCAATTCCTTTGTTTTAATTTGAACTTTTTCTTTTACCATTTTTATTTCTTTCCTGTACGTCTAGGACGAATGTGTCCTACTCTCTTTCCAGGAGGTGCATTTCTCTTTGCAGTCTTTGATTTAATTCTTTTTCCTCTACCAGATCCGAATGGATGGTCGATAGCGTTAACAGATACTGCTGAAATTATTGGATAAAGTTTTCCAAGTGCACGCATTCTGTGAAATTTGTTTCCCGCTTTCATGATAGGTTTTTGATTTTTACCAGATCCTGCAATTATTCCGATTGTTGCTCTACTATCTCCAGAGAGGATTACTTCTTTTTTATTAGGCATTAATATCCCTACTTTATTATGATCATATTTCTTTGAGACAAGAGCTGAAGTTCCTGCAGAACGCATCATTTTTCCTCCGTCTCCAGGGTTTTTTTCAATATTGTAAACTCTTGTGCTTGTTGGAATATCTTTGATTTGTAAAATATTTCCAGGGGATACTTCTTTCTTTCCTATTTGAATTTTTTCTCCTACAACTGCTCCATTAAATGCTGGCATGAAGAAGATATCTTCATCTACTTTAAGTTTCATTAAAGGAGCTGAGTGTCCTGCAGAATGAATTAAGGAAAGGATTTCTGCTTCTCCAATTTTTGAAGAGTATCCTATCTTATGTTGGTATGCTTTTTTTCTAACTCTATAAGTAAAGGATCCCTTTCCACGTGCTTGTTGAATTATTCTTTTTCCCATTTTAAATCATTCCTAATTTAGTTGCTATATCAATAGCTGGATTCTCCTTTGCAAGTTTTGCGTAAGCATATTTTCTGTTGTTTCTTATGAAAGTTCTTATCTTTTCTACTTTTACTGTAAATATTGTCTCGATTTGTTTTTGAATTTCAGCTTTTCTAGAAATTCTTGGAACTTCAAATATGAGAGTATTATCTAAATCAATTAGTTTTACTGCCTTTTCAGATGTTACTGGTTTTAATATCATTTGCTTTCCTCCTTACTTTCCTTGGGTTCAACAGGTTCTTGAGGGGATTCGCTAAGAGATTTCTTTGTATATAATGTGAGACGTCCTAAAGGATATAGGTCAGAGATTGATAACTCATTGATTGAGACTATGTCGAATTCTTTTGATTTTACTTTTTCTGAATCTGCTTTTATGATTAGTAATCCTGGGTTTGATTTGTATTTTCTTCCTCTTGCTTTACCTTTTCCAGCTCTAACTGTTTTATTTTTGAAAACAATATTATCCATGTTTTGGAATATGTTTTTTATTGCGTTTTTTAGATCTTTTGTCTTTTCAGGAAGAGATTCAATTACTGCTGGAACACTTTCTATTTTATTTATACTTGAATATCTTGAAACTATTTGTTCGGGGAATGCTGTTGCGGATAAAGCGGAATTAAATGCTTTTTGAATTTCTTTTTTGTTTATTTTTCTTATCCTTTTTACTAGTTTAGGACCGTGGGCACGTCTTCCTCCTCTGGCTGAAGAAAGTTCTGCTCCAATCCAATAGAATTGTGTTCCTCTACGCCACATTGTTTTTCGAGGCACACGGGAAATTCCTCGTCCATAATGTCCTTTCCAATCATGTCTTTTATGACTTATTGTTCCAGAAGCTGAATGTTTCTTTCCTGCTTTTGGATCGTGAGAGTAAGGTTGAGTTTTCAATACAACTGATGCATTGATATATTTTTGAACAAGATCTGATCTAATGTCTTTGGAGAACAGGTCTGGAAGTTCTATGTCTCCCTTCCCTTTTCCATCTTTAGAATATAATTGTGCTTTCATTTTATGTTGTAAACCTCCATACAGGTAATTGGGTGCTCTCAACTTTTAATTTTAAATCCAAGAGGGTTGGTTTGTAATCTCTTTGATTTATTCCTGCATCTTTCATTTGACTTTTGAAAACGTTTATTACACAAGTTGCCTGTTTAATGTAATAACCTGCTTCTTTTCTGTTCTCAGAATCTTTTGCTGCTCGAATATATGCATTGATACCCACTACTGTGCTTGTGAAATCGTCGCCTAAATTTCTTAGAGTCATTTTGTTATTAATTGAACAAATTCCAATCTTCTTTTGGAACGAAATTTAGTTGGGCGAATAGGAGGAGTGATTACAACAGCACGTTTTGCTGGGCCCGGAACGGAGCCTTTGATTAAGAGATAAGAAGTTTTTATTTTTCCGTAATTTTTGAATCCGTGAGAAGGATTAATATCTGATTCTGATATATTAGAGGAATTGATTAGTTTGTGATTATAACTTATTCTGCTGAACATTCCTAACTGTCCCGGCATGGGTGTTCTGAAAGTTACACGGGCAGGATGCCAAGGAGCGATTGATCCCACTTTTCTAACTCCTTTTTCAGATTTATGGAAACGTAGAGTTATTCCAAAACGTTTTACGGGGCCTGAAAATCCTTTTCCTTTTGTTATTCCGCGAACGTCTAGTAAATTGACTTCGGGATCAATGGATTTAAGAAAATCAGACAGAGGAAGTTCCTTTCCTATATGGCTCTTAATAAACTCAAGTTTTGCATCTTTATCATCACCAGAGACAGCTAATTCGATTAAGTCAGGAGTTTTTTTAACAGATGTTTGATTTGGAAGAGAATATGCTATGATTCTAATATCATCATAATCTTCTGGAACTTTATCTAATTTAGAAACTGTTTTTGAGACATTTGTCTTTCTTTTTAGCTCTTTATCGTTAGAAACGATGAAATCTTTTATTGGCTTTGAATGCTTGTAGAATCTTACTGAGAATATCTTCATAGGAGGGGCTTCTAGAATTGTTACGGGGACGGCGATTCTTTTGTTTAATGTGAGTGATTTTTCAGTTGTGTCTTGGGCAAGAACAGTTGCCATGCCAACTTTATATGTTAAAAATCCTAAAGGGATTGAATCAGAAGAAGATTTGATAGGAGAAAAGTTAATAGAATGGACTAATTTTGCAGCTCTCTTTCTAGGATAGAACTGTAAGCTTCCCTTTCTTGGTCTTGATAGTTTTGGCATTTCTTGTGTTTAACATCTTGTTATCAGCGCAACTCTGCTGTATTTATTTACTCGCTTTTATCAGAAGCAAGCTTTCAATTAGATTCAACCTTGTTTTACAGAGAAAATTTGGGTTTAAAAAGATTTGCATTGCAAATCTTTAACTATCGCTCGAAGGACATCGGTTTGAAGATATGTAATATTATGCAGCTAACAATTCAGAAATGTCTCTTCTACTTAGAGGATTGTCATCTTCTGTCTTCCATCCTTTGATTGTCCCTTCATTGAAGAACCAGACGAAATCAATTTCCCTGTCTTCGTATATTCCAGGGATTACTAATTTACCATATTTGTAGTCTTTAAAGTCTACCCCATATTTCTTATGAAATTCATGACCAAGGCCAAATGCTTTTTCCATACCTTTTTGATATAGTCTTGAGTGCAATACATATTCCTCGGATGCTGAGGGGCAGTGTCTAATTACTTTTTCTGCCATTTTTATTATGCTATATGCCCTCATAGCTTCGAGAACAGGAGCAGAGAAATACCTTACAGCTTTGTTCGCCTCATCAATAGTATATCTTTTTACCTTTACAGGAGCTGACATTTTCTTCATTAATCAAGAAATGAGAGTATTAATAATTATTTACGATCTTTAGTGCAAATTCTATTTTGTGGTTTTCGGAATTTTCTTGAACCAATATTATTTGCAAGACTGCCTTTTATTCTATCAAGACGAAGAAGATCTCGATAGTCTGTTATTTTCATAACCTTATACCCCTTGGGGGATTCTTCTAAAATCTCATAGGCTTCGATAACCGTTTTAATACCTCTAGGATATTGATAATAGATAAGATATTTTTCTCCCGTTGGTGTTGGTTCGTCTCCGGAGAGATCAAAAAGATATTCGGCACGGAGGCCCTCTTCAGAAATTCTTTGATTAGACATGAAGAAAGGTTTTTCGTCTTCTTCGAATAATGTGTCGGTTATAGATTTGTGAGCCATATCATAATCAATCGTCTTGTTCGACTCTTGGAGCTAGAACAAAAGATAATATAACGTTTCCGGTTGCGAAGTCTAGACGCATTGGATGACCATCTGAGAAAGAGAGAGTTGCTTTACTAGATATTTTTGCTCCTTTGATGAATTTATTCAAGTATTCCAAAGAATATCTTGACGTACTGTTTCCTGAATGGATCTCAACTTCGTCAGAATTGAATTCAGATCTTGTAGAGTTTAATCCTGAAGCTTGAACTATAAATGAGTTTGGAGAAGCTATTAATGTACAAGCGTCTGAAACTATAAGGCAATCTTCAATAGTTTCTACTAATGATTCAGAAGGGATTTTTATTACAGAGTTGAATTCCCATTCAGGCATTGTTTTTTCTTCTGCCTCTATCTCTATTAATGCGAGAGAAAATTCTCGCTTCACACGGTCTTGAATTGTTAATTTTAGAAAACTAGATTCTTTTTCTAAGATTAACGTTGATCCTGGTTTACATCTTCTTAAAACTGCCTTTAAATTTTCCAAATTTACTCCTAAATTTTCTGTTTTATCTCCTTCTATATTGAATTCAGAGAATAAATCACTAGGGAGTTTAAAATAAGTCATTGCTACATTTGCAGGATCTATGGCATTTAAGTATAGGCCATTGGAGTCTACTTTTAACTTTACTTCTGTTACAAGATCAGAGATAATTCCAATAATATCTGCAAATATCTTAGGATTTTGTAGCTGTAACCTCATGGTTTTATTCATACTATTGATGTTTTAAATATTGTTGTTATTAAAGAGAGTATAGAGATTTTTATAAAAGCTAAATGAGAGAAGAATACATATGGAAAAGGAGAAAGAAGAGAATGTAGAGGAGGGGAAGATAGACATTAAAGAAGAGAGAATTCGTGGTCTGACAGGGATATACTATTCAAATCCTAAGGTTATACAGACTCTGCTTGAGATGTCTAATAATAGGGAAGTTGTTCCGAGGTACTTTGAAGGTTTTGGTAAGAGACCGGACACATTGCAATATGGTGCTGATATCCAAGGACTTGTTAGAAAGGGAGCAACAAGTTTTCATGTATCTGAGGAAATTTGGGAAAATCCTTTGAACATAAACTCAGATATGAATAGAAAAGAACAGGATTCTCATAGAAAGGGATGGGATTTATTGATTGATATTGATTCAAGATTTTTGGATTGTAGTAAGATTGCTGCTCAACTAATAATTGCAGCATTAGAACAACACGGGATAAAGAATTACGGATTGAAATTTTCGGGAAGTAAGGGATTTCATCTGATAGTTGGATGGAAAGCTTTTCCTGATGAGTTTTTAGGAGAAGAAACAAAAAATCTGTTTCCTGAATGGCCTAGGGCTATAAGTGAATACTTAATGGATTATATAAGAAAGGATTATAATGAAAAGGTTGGAGATATTTTGAATATTGAGGATTTGGAAAAAAGAACAAAGATTAAGAAAGAAGATTTGAATGAAGTTTATTGTACTTTGTCGAATAGAAGAGCTAATAAATCTAACATAGTGAAGTTGAAGTGTCCTGTTTGTAATTTAGAGGTTGATAGAAAGGATTACAAAGTAACTAAGAGAAGATTGAAATGTCTCAATAATGATTGTGCAGGAGTTTTTGAAATTGTTGATGAGAAGGAATATTATTATTCAGAGTACGATAAAGATCCTGATAATCCTGGTTTGGCTTTGAGTAGTGATAAACATCCTGAGCTTTTTGAAAAGGTTATAGGTGTGAGTGCAGAAAGAATTGCTAATCTTGATTTAGTTTTAGTTGCTCCGAGACATTTGTTTAGAATGCCTTATAGTTTACATGAGAAAACAGGACTTTCGAGCGTTGTCTTATCTAAGAATGATCTTAATAACTTTAATCCGGGGAAAGCGCAGGCATTGGGTGTAGAAATAAAGAAATTTTATCCTGAGAATGAAGAAGATGAAGCAAGGAGATTATTGGCTTCTGCTCTTCAGTGGAAGAAAGGAAGAGAAATACAAGAAGAAGTGTTTGATAAAGAGAAATATGGGAAAACTAAGGATAGGGGAGAATTCAAAGTAAAAATTGATATTAGTAAAGTGGAAGAATCTATGTTCCCCAAACCAATTGGTAAATTGTTAAAAGGTTTAGAAGAAGGGAGGAAGCGGGGATTATTTATTTTGATTACTTTCTTTAGATCTCTTGGCTTTGATGGAGAATATATCAATAATAGGACAAGAGAATGGAATGAGCTTAATACTCCTCCATTGAAAGAAGGATATGTTAAAAGTCAAATAGAATGGCATTTGAAGCAGAAGAAGAAAATTCTTCCCCCAAATTATGAGAATGAATCTTTTTACAAAGATTTAGGATTGATAGGACATGGAGAAAAGCCAAAGGTGAAGAATCCATTGGTTGACGTTATGAGGAGTGTTAAGAGAAAAGAATGATTAAGGAACATTTTTAAATTCCTAAAGTTTAAGATTAAGATGAGAAAAGGAGTGATGTTGTTATTAGTATTAGTTTTTATGAGCGTAATGATTGTTATGTCTTCTATTGGAGTTTTAGCAGAGAATCACACAGATTCTGGGGAAGAGGAAAGGAACACAGGTTTAGAAGGTCTTGATAAAGGATATGCGTGTTTGAGAGGAGAGATTGATGAGAAGAGTTCATTGAGTTTAGATGAGGCTATTTTTTCTGTTCTTGCATTAGGAAGTAATAGTAAGGCTGTTGATAAAATTGAAGATGAGAAAGAATCTAATAGAGATTGTTGGCCAAAAGGAAATTGTAATATCGGAGAAACTGCGAGGGTTTTATTGGCTTATGATAGAATGGGAAGAAGCACTAGAGGAATAGAAGAATGGCTTTCATCTCAGAATGGGACAGCTACTGATTTGACATGGTTTTTGGAGATTGATATACAGAGTCATGAAGCTAGTGAATGTAGAGTGAAACATGATGGGACAGAAAAAAGTGTGACGATTAAGGATGATTTGACTCTTCAATGGAAAAGTGGAGGAGCAAGTAGTTGTTTGAGTATTGATTCTCAAGGAGGAAGTTATTGGTTGAGTATTAAGGAGAATTGTTTAGATAAGGAATTTGAAATTTCATGTGAGGATGATTTTATTACAACTCTTTTATATAGGAAAGGTTTGACAGGAACTTTGTTTGTTTCTTCTGAGACACATTCTTCTGCAGGCTTAGGAAGTACTGAGGAGAAAGTTAGTAGTCAGTGTTTTGGGGCTGGAGGAACTGGTAGTTGTGATTATGAATCTACTTTGTGGGGTGTTTTGGCATTACATGAAGTTGGAGAAAACGTTGAAGCATTTCTTCCTTATTTGCTTGCCCTTTCTGGAAATAATGGAGAGCATTTTCCAAGTGCATTTTTGTATATTTTGACAAACTCCCAAGATCAGTTTGCTGAAATTGTTCAAAAACAAAAACAAAATAAGTATTGGGAAATTGCAGGGAGTTCTGGAAATAGGTTTTATGATACTTCTATAGGAATGTTAGGACTTGGAGGAACTGGAGCTGCAGAATTAGAGAATGCTAAATCTTATTTGTTGAGTATACAGCAAGATACAGGATGTTGGGATAATGATAATGTGAAGAGCACAGGGTTTCTTCTTTATTCAGGATGGCCAAGAGCTGCCGCTTCTGATAGCGGCGGAGGGACTGGAAGTGGATTGTGTGAACCGGCTAATGGATTTTGTGAAGCAAGAATGGCTTGTTTAGAATCTCAAGGACTAGTTCAAAATGAGTTTGAATGTTTAGACTTTGCAGAAGTTTGTTGTTCAGTTGATGTTAGGGAGCAGAGTTGTTTGGAGAAATCTGGGATTTTGTGTTCGAGCAGTCAGAGGTGTGAAGGCTCAAGCGTCTCGTCTCTAGAAGGGACATGTTGTTTGACAGCGTGTATAAATATTCAAGTAACTGAAAATATTTGTGAGCAGAATGGGGGATCGTGTAAAACAAGTTGTTTCTCCGACGAAGAAGATACAGGAGAGAGTTGTAGTATCAGTGGAGACAGGTGTTGTGTTGAGAAAACAGATCCAAAAGGAATTTCAATATGGGTTTGGATTATATTAATAATATTAATAGTTCTTGTTGCGTTAAGTATTTGGAAGAGAAATAAGATAAAACTTTGGATGCATAAAAGAAGGGGAGATGTGAAATCCAGCCCTGTGACTCGGGGACATCCGAGAGGACCTCCAAGGCCAGGAATGGGAAGGCCAATGCGTGGTTTTGCTCC
>NZBT01000017.1 GCA_002688015.1 Candidatus Pacearchaeota archaeon | reverse complement strand
TCTTTTATTAATACTTAGAATTGTAAAAGCGTTTCTACTGTCGCGCGCCCTTATATCCACAGCCTAAAGGCTGGATAGTTTTACGGGCGCATTATAAATCATTTATCTTAATATATATAACTGAATAATCTTCAAATATTAACCAAAAAGCTTATAAATAGTTGAATATTATTCAGTTAAATGTAAAATGAAAGATATAACATCAAAACTAATAAACTTATTCAAGCAGGGATATTGTACTCCGCAGATAGCAAGAATAGCGAAGAAAATAAAGGAACCTTCAACTACAATACATTATAACATAAAGAAATTAGAAAGAGAAGGAAAAATAATATCATATAAAGGGGTCTTTGATTACAAGAAAATAGAAGAAGGTCATGTAACTTTTATTCTTGTTAACTTATCAGATGATAATTATGGAGAGCCAGAAGGAGTTGCTCAAGAACTTGCTAAAGACCCAAGAGTTGAAAGTATTGATATTTGCACAGGAGATTATGAATTAATAATTAAACTTAGGACTAAAGATATTGATGAATATTACGAATGGATCAAAAATACTGTTCATAAGTTCAAATTCTCAAAAAGTTATTCGATAACTTCCTTGAAACAGGTTAAGACAGAGTTTGTTGAGTTGAAATAATTCTAAAAGAAAATCTTATATATACAATAGCCTTACTAATAACAATAAAAATGCCACCGTATGCCTTACCACCGGCTGGATTAAATGAATATTTAAGAAAATTAGAGGAACTTAAAGAAGCAGGTGTACCAACAAGAATTAATGATATTTCTAAAACTTATCCTAAAATTAAAGTAGTAGATTCTGGAAATAAGACATGTAGAAGGATTTATCCATCTCTTGTTGAGAAAGCTCTAAGATAATTATTGAAAACTAGTCCTTACATAAACATCCCTTAAAACCTTTGGCAATTCAATAGGATTTTCTACAATCTTGTAATTATTTTGGAAATTTTGTTTTAAAATTTCATCGGTCATAATATTATTAGTTTTTGCTTTTTCTTGTTTTAATTTCTTTAAAACTTTAAGATTTAATTTTCCTTTCGGTTTTTCAGATATTGTTTTTTTTGGTTTTTGTTCATCAGGCTTTTTAATACAAATTCCTACTGGAATAATCCCATATGATCTAGCAGAATTAAAAGCATGTGTAACATCAGCAAAAGCCCCCTCTCCTTCATATCTATAAGTTTCAAATCCTGGACTTCTATGCTCATACTCTATATCTGATGGCTGCATATCTCCTAAATGGAATAAAAATCTTGTTTTAGCTGGAATATCATTAAGGAGTTGTGTCGCATATCTAATTGCAGAACCATCTCTATTGTTGAGTTCTCCTTTTAATAACTCTAATCTTTCTTCCAATCTTCTTGGATCTTCTGAGAAGTCTTTTAATAAGAATATTCTTGAATTTCTATATCCCTTTCCATTATATGCAAGAACGGCTGATTTATCTTCTAGGAAATCAGCTCCTAATGAAAAATAATAGGCAGATTGTTTTAAGAAATCCAATATGCTTTTATCATCTCCCGCCAATCTTTCTGCTGATTGGCTGGCATCTATTAGTAAAACTGAAGCCACGTCTCTTTTCCTTTTTTGCCACTGATAATAGAAGTTGGGAAGTTGGTTTCCCCCCATTTTTTCATCTAACCACCATTCAAAAAATTTCTTTTCATCTAATTCGCCTTCAAAACAATTTCTTACAATAGATCTGGCAGAGGGTTTAATTGCTTCCATCTCTTTTTCAATCCTTCTAGTGAGACCAGCATCAGTTTCCATATCTCTTCTAGCCATTTCCTCATGTATTTTTCTTGATTTGTCTAATTGTTTTTGGACCTTATCCATTTTTCTTTGTGCTTGATCTCTACTCTTCACTATCTGTGGCAAATTATCATAGATATAATTAATATCAGAATGGATTTTGTTATTATGTTCAGCAATCTCTCTTTCTAATTTGGATATTTCTGATTCGAGTCCTAGTTGAAATCTTATTTGTTGTTCTGTTGGTGGTAGATCTTTTCTTAAGTCATATATTATAACTCTAACGGCATTTGGAACCAGCATTCCGTCCCTTAATTCTGGTAAGTGAAAAATATTTCCATATTCTTGTTCTTCTAATCTTTCTGGAACTTCTAATTTAACTAAGTGTGTTCTAGATACATCTTGAAAAACAGTTCTTAGTGATAACGAGGCACCCTCTGACATAGCATATCTTTCGGCATCAAAATATCTATGTTGTTCTATATTTAATGTCCTTGAACCTCTTAAATCCTGTAAATTTTTTCTTCTTTCATCCAATATTGATAATCTTCTTATTATATTTTCCTTTGAATTTAAACCTATCTCTGATTCAGAATTTTCATCTAACATTGCTGTTAATTCCTTTTTTCTTGAATCAATATTTTTTATCAATTTATCATGCAAATCTTCTTGGTCTATTTTATATTCAATTCCCTTAATCTTTTGTGATTCTAGGCTATGTGCGCTGTATTCCTCAATTGTTTTTATATGCAATATAGAACCCATTCCCATATCTTCTGTCAAATCATATAAATATTGAGCAAAATCACTAGCCCTCTCAACACTATCTCTGTAAGAAGTATTTAATGGAGAGTTAAATTTAACTAATCTTCCCAAAACTTCTTGAACTTCTTCTCTTAAAATTCCTAATTGTTTATCTCTTGGTATACCATCAACTATTTTTTGAATTTCTCTAGGGTTTACACCCAAATTTTTCCAATATGCAGAAGTCAAAGCCAAATCAATCTCATTTGTAACAGGCTCATTCATAGAATCAGCTTTTTTAGATTTTTTCAATAGTCTTGGATCAAACATGTTCTGAAAACCATATCTCATATCTTCCCCTAAAACTCTGTAATCTTCATTTATGCATTGCATTCTTCTAGACAATTCAATAGTCTGATATGTAAGTGGAATTAATCCTCCTCTTTCTCCCTCAATTATAAAATCATCTAAATTTCTAGATCTTTTAATTTTGGATATGTTGAAAACTTCTTCTTTTGGTATTCCATTATATAATGCTGCAGAAGATTGTAAGGCTACTAATCCTTTAAAATAATTGAATCCAGTTCCTTCATCTTTTGCGTGAACTTCTCTAGGAACATAAATCTTTAAAGAATCCTGAACTTGTACTAATTCTTCTTCAGATTCTTTTTCAGAAGGAATCAGTATTTTCACAGGATAACCTGTAAAACTTTCTGCAAAAAACTGCAATCTAGGAAGAAATTGTTTAACACTAACCATTTTATATTTGGGGGTTACCTAAACAATTTTTTAGCTATATCAAACATTTGTTCTTTTTGTTCAGGATCATAAGTTAAAGGATTTATCATACCAACTTCTATAGCTAAAAGATCTGGCAATCCATATTCTATTAATTTAGCTGTTCTTGCAACTAGTCTTGTTCCAGGACCCTCTCTTAATCCAAAAGAATCTGAACTTTTTGCAACCTTCCTGTAATCATTAGCTAGTTTAACTATGTCATTTATAGGAATATTATCTCTTTTCTTAAATTTTTTTTGTTTAACTTCTTTTTCTACCTTACCTCCATATAAAAAGCTTTCAACAATTTCTCCTTCAATATCTGATCTTGGAAAAGGTATATCAACTGTAACAAACCTTTGCGCAGTTGAAGGTTTAACCCTATTTTGTAATTGATACAATGGATTATATGAGGCAATCAACATCCATTCATCAGGAGATTCCAAAACTTCATCATGAGCTCTTACTTCTAATGTTCTTCTATCATCAGTTAATGAATGAACAACAACAATAGCATCTTGTCTAGCTTCTCCTAATTCATCTAAATAATAAATAGCTCCATCCTCGTATCTTAATGATTTTGTAGCACTTCCATCTAACCAACCAGAAGGCAAATTCCTTCCAATTAAATCAGCTGCCAGCGTATCTTCATTACAAGATTCTTCAATAAGCGGTTTTTGAAGGTATCTTGACAAATAAGTTACTAAAGTTGTTTTTCCAACTCCTGTTGGACCCCTTAACATTAATGGAAATTTTAGATTGTAACAAGTTAGGGCTACATCTAATTCATCTCCCTGAGGTATATAATCTATTCCTTTGTCTGAGATATAATCTTTATGTTCCATTTTCAGTTAAATAAAAGCATTATCCCTCCAATTCTTCATTAATCTGATCGTAAAGACTATCGATATATTTTCTTGAAGATACATCACTGGCTAAGGAATCTATTACAACTCTCTCTATTCTTGAAACCTCTGTTCCCTTACAATTTGATAATGTTTCTTTCAAATCAATATTTAAACCTTGATCTGTGTAATCAAATAATATTGTTGATCCTTTAGGTAATCCTTGAAATGCAATATCAGGAACATTCTCTTCGTAAAGCCTTTCTCCTTCATATTTTATTACAATTCTAGTTTCTTCTGGCTTTACTTTATCTGCATCAACTACATTTATAATAAGCCTCTGATATACTGGGTCATCTATTTCATCAACGCTTTTATCACTTCTTGATAAATATTCAGAATCTCTCTGCAATTTTGCTTCAAGAACAGAATGGTAATGATCTATTCCCCTTATTCTATTAACAAAGTTTGCATAAGGTTCTAATTCTATTGGTATATCTCCTCTAGGAAAGAATTCTCTTAATAAATAATCCATTTGCCCAATATCTTCATAATCTTCTGCCCTAAATCTAGGATTATCTGATCCCATTCTAGTATTGATCTCAACGATACCTTGAATAGTATTTAAAATATTTCGAAGTGTCTTGACTCTTTTTGGAGTCATCTGTCTATCTTCATCAGATAATTCTCTAAATCTTCTAGCAATTTGTTTCGGGTTTGGCATTTTTATCTTCTACGCGCATTTCTTTGTTTAATAAATTTAATTCTAAATGGGCAATCAATATGTAATCTGTCATCAAGATAAAGGTTTTGAGTTCTCTCAAGTTTCTCTTCTCTTGGATCATTAGTAAATGGAACTCTTTCTTTTTTAAATTTAAGCATATCTTGGTACCATTCTTTTGCTTTTTCTGTATTTGCTTCATATAACGCTAAGAGGTCTTCTCCTGTAATCTCCCTAATGTATCTCTTATCGGAATCTGGCAATGATATTCTAAATGAAGGTTTCCATATCGCATTATCTGGGACTTTATCATTAAATGTTCCTTCAACTGCTCCATAACTTTTTATTATGTCAATAGGACTACCCTTCTCTCCATAATTATAAACCGTTAATCCAACTCCATGTTCTGTTCCTCCTACCGCAACACAATTTCCATTTCTATATGGTTTTCCATGACTTTTTATCTCGCCAAGATTTATTGTTCCATGAAAAATTTCTTGATCTGCCCTAAATTTCATTCCATGAATTAACAGATCATTACAACCTGGAGAAAAGTTTAACATAGAAATGGGAATGTCATCTACAATAGCTCCATGATTTAGAGTTATAAGATAATCACGATTTCCAAAATATTCATGCAACTCCTCTTTAGTTTTATGATCATATCTTATCTGATTTACAGCATCTCTTATCCCTTCTTCTCTTTCAATTTGTTTTAAATCTAGAGTATCTGCCATTTTATTCTCCATTCATTCCCAAGTCCTGAGCTAATCTTTCAAACTCTGCATAAACTGTCTGTTTTTCATTTTCTGTGGCCTTTCTAGCCAAAGCTTGTTGAAATCCATGTTTATCATTAATAATTCTTAATAAAGGATACTTTTTATCCATTGTTTCATTATCTAAAAGTGCTTCCATCCCATCCAATTCGCTACCTGAAGGAGTAGCAAAAATAGCTCCTTTAAGATCAGAAGATGTAAAAACAGTATATTCAACTAGATCATTATAGGCTTTATTTCCATCATAATTATCTAAAGTTATTACTCCTTGAATTATTTCATCGTTTGTCATTTTTTATTTAGCTCCAGTTAATTCTTTAATTGCCTCAGGTGGTTCTGGCAATTCTCGGCCCATAAACCCTTCTAAGAAAGGTACTAGATCTGCAATTTTCTCTAATCTATTGAATTCAGCTACAAATAACCATGGCATTATTTGTCTATCTCTTCTTTGATCTGTAGGACCATAAACTTCTCCCAGATATTTACCATCAACAATTGCTCCACAAATAGAAAAACTACCAGCTTCAATAGATGAAGGATATCTAATTTGTATTAAAAATTCATAATCATCTTCATTTCTTCCTCTAGTAAGTGCAGCTGATCTTGCATCCAAAGGATATCCTCTAATACTGACTTTTGCTCCTTCAACTTTTTTACTTTCATTAATATCCATTTTTATTTTTCTCCAACCCTAATCTGTACAGGATATTCATCCCCCACTATAAAAGGTTTAGATTTTTTTGGTTTATCTTCTTTACTATAATTAAACATTGACATCTGTTGGCTACCTGATTCAGGTCCTACACCATAAGTTCCTCTAGGAAATTTCTCATCCGGTAACAAAACAAATGCTGTATGAATATTTCCTCCTTCAAAATTTACATAATTTATTTGTACAATATCTGGATGATCTGTATCTCCTATTCTTGGGAATTCAACCCTTCTAGCTACATAATCTCCTCCCATCGCTAAAATGCCCCTTAAATTTATTGGAGAGTTAGACGGAATAATCTCTGGAGCATCGATCATATTTGTTACTACATTTTCTAGCTTATCATTCGGTAAGTCTGGGTTTTCTGGAAAGTTTTTAGGATTTGTATAGAAGTGATTTAATCTAACTCTTTGCAAACTTTGACTTAATAAAGTTCTATCTAAAGATTCATCATGATGAGATCTTAAATGTTCAAATGCCATTTCTGCAGTATTAGCATAATCTTGTGTATCCATTTTCTAAAAATTTAAGATCCGATAGATTTATAAAGCTTTCTATGTAACTACTTTAGAATAATGAAGCAGAAAGCTTTATAAAGCTTAATAAACCATAAAATATAAATAAACTAAATACCTGCTATAAAATAAAATGCAAAGACCAAGAGAAACACCAGATCGTAGTGGAGATGTACCGCTTGATGAGTTGGTAAATGAAGGAAGAGTAGACTTATTACAGTATACCCCTAATGATAGTGATGGAGCAGACATGGTTACAGCGATGAATAGAAGGAAAAGAGTACAGAGGGATAATCCAAGGGCTTCTACTAATCATTTAAATCAAACACCAGTTGATTTACCAGACTATGTAGTACGTAATCCAATAAAACTGGAAGGATATGAATGGGCTTATAGTACTTCTACAATGCCTATAGAAAATTTGAGAAGAGTTTTCATAGAAAGAAATCAGCTTATAGAACTTGATATAGATTCTACGCTTCAATGGTTGTCAGCATCTAAAGGTTCTCCAAGATATGATGAAGTTAGAGGACAATTAGAACAAGAAGCTAAAATGGATAATGTGAATAACCAGATTATTCTCCAATTGATGTATAATAGAACTGAACAAGGGCTTCCATTATTGGAAAATACAAGTAACACTCTTTATAGTCAAAGTTCTCAATAAAAATGACTTCTAAAAACCAATTGGAGTTTGACATAACTCATTACAAACCAGAAGAAGAACCTTTTTATATAGATGTTAATGGAGAAACTGAAATTTTTAGAGCTGCTTACAAAGACAGACTGCCAATTATGTTAAAAGGACCAACGGGTTGTGGAAAAAGCAGATTTGTTGAAAGGATGGCTTATGAATTAAACCAAGAGTTAACAAAAAGTAAAAGAAAAAACAAGCCATCAGAGATTCCTTTAGTTACAGTTCCTTGTCATGAAGATTTAAATGCAGATGATTTGAAAGGAAGATATTTGATAAGTGGAGAATATCAAGATGGGCCAGCACTTGTTGCTGTAAAAAATGGAGGAATTTTATATTTGGACGAAATAGTTGAAGCAAGAAATGATACAACTGTTGTTATTCATCCCTTAGCAGATCATAGAAGAAGCTTATTTGTTGAAAAATTAGGTAAAGTTTATGAGGCCCCAGATTCATTTAGTCTAGTAATCTCTTATAATCCTGGATATCAGAGAAAAGTTAAAGACCTAAAGCAAAGCACAAAGCAAAGATTTGTTGCTATAGATTTTGATTATCCTGGAGAAAAACTAGAGAGAAAGATAGTTGCTCATGAAGCAGGAGTAAATGGAAATATAGCAAATGGTTTGGTGGATATAGGTAATATGGTGAGAAACCTTAAAGGAAAGGGTTTGGACGAGGGGGCTAGTACCAGATTGCTTATTAATGCCGGAAAGCTAATAGCAAGCAACATTCCTCCAAAAAGAGCTTGTGAAATAGCTATCTTAAATCCAATAACAGACGACATAGACGTTTATAAAGACATTAGAGACGGTCTTGAAGATGTTATTGATAATTATTTCTAGTTATTAAGATAAAATGAAAAATGAAACGTCTGGAAACAGTAGTAAGAGATATTGGAATAGATGAAAGAGACAAAAAATTAGTTATACAAACATTTAAAGAATATAAAAAATTAAAACATCAATCAAGAGCTGATTCTAACGATTCACAATATAAAGAAGTACAAGACCAAACATTTTTTGATATTTATTCTTCAATATATAATAGTGGTCCTCTTGCAGAAGATAATACTAGGAGGGGTTTATTTGTTGAAGCTTTATCGGGAGTGGTCAGTCTATCTCCAAGCACTACTTATGTAAACAGATTAAAATACAGTGGTACAAATGCTTGCATAGCTTTATTGGGATTAAAAAAAGAAGGAAAAAAGATAGAGAAAGATCCAAAAAAAGATCCAATACCAAATCGGGCATTGTCTTTATGGGCAAATAGTTTTGGTCATCTTAAACACAATTGGGCAGGTAAAAATATGCCTGAAAAATTAGGAAGGTATTTAAGAATTTCAATAGACCATCTTGGAAATTATCATCCCTCTCATGAATATGTATTGCAATCAATTAGCACAAGAGGAGCTATATTTGGAATAGAAGATTTTATGTTTGATCTTGCTAAAGAAAATGAACTTGATGAAAAAACAGCTTCTAAGTATTTTACAACACTGAGAAAAATTCCAATTAGGTCAAGAGAGATTTTAGAGAGCATAAGAAAAAGAATCCCTAAGAAGAATTCTCAAGATGTCAATAATTGTCTTTATAGTCTTTTATCAAAATCTAGAGAAAATAAGTCTTCTATTAGTTCTTTGATATCTTTACTAGCTCATGTTGATAGGTATCTTCCAGATCAAGAATCAGGAGAAGCCATCCTATCTAATGAACCGCATCTAACATCAGTAATAGAAACTGATAATAATGCTATGGAAAGCCTAGAAAAAAACACGCAAGAAATCTTAGCGTGGGGAAATTTTGTTGAGTCAAGTGGGTTACTTTCTCATTATTTAGAAGTAGCTGAAACAATTTCAAGATTAGAAGATGATGATTCAAATAAATCTTCATATAGAGATCTTTCAACAGAAATATTTAAAGATTATTATAGAAGAAACGAAGATTTGCCAAAACATAAGGATGTACAAGATAAATGCTACCATGCAATAGAATCTATTTCTTCATTAGAACTGTTCCCTAGAAGTTTAGCAATTGATTTAACAACCTCCGCTGCTAAAAAATTAAAAAGATCCATAAGACTTGATAGAGAAGAATATTCTCTTCCCTTGGATAGTTTGGTTGAGATTGTAGTAAATTCTATTTCAATAAATGCAGATAAAGCAAATGATTTTTTGGGATATGTAATCAAATATAGATAAAATGGCAAAACAATATTCAGCAGATCCAGAAGTAATAAGAAATTATGCACCAAACATAATGCCAAAAATTCCAGAGTTATTAGATAAATTAGAAAAATCCGATTGGAGAAAGGCTTTGAAAATAATCCATGACAAACATAAAATGAAAGTCAGTACTGCAGCTGATGTTGGTAGCGCACTCAGAAATCCAGAAGCAGGAATAGAGAGATTTACTATTGATTTTATGGATTTTATAGCTAGAAATGATCCTGAATTAAATTCTTATACTATACAAGAAATATCCAAAATAAGAACAGTAGATTGCACTGAAATTAGAAGTTCTTTAGATTTAGAAGGGATTATCCTAGATTCTATAGAGACAAGGTCAGAAACTTTTTCAAGAAAAGAACTTTCTCAATTGCACAATATTCTAAAAAATATATATGCACATAGAAGCAAAAGAGCTTCATCAGCTATCAATTTTTTTGATCAATTCTTATCATCAATAGACAATATTCCAGAGTCTGTAAGATCCAAAATTATAGATCATGCATATGAGATATCAACTAGGGACGCTGTTCCTTTACAGGATAGAGGGAAATTATTAGCTAGCTATGGGAATGCTACTGAAAGAAATCTTGGAGTATTGGGAGAAAGAATAGTTAGGTGGTCAAGTGATATAGTTACCTCTAATAAATCTGTTAAAGAACTTATGGAATATTTTGAAGATACTCATGATTATTTCAATGGAGATTTAGAGACAATTGCAGGTGGAACCCCCCTATCTCAAGTTCATGGAAGATTATTAGCTTATGTCCAAGCATTGACAGGGGAAAACATAAAAATTGAGAAATCTGAAACTTCAGATCTATATTGTTCATTCAGTGAGGATACATTTTTCCTTCCATTCACAGTAAATGTAGGAAAAAATGACGAAAATAATCTTCAGATTTACAAGGCGATTGCTTCATATCAAGCAGGAGCATTTATGTTTGGAACATATGATCTGGATATTTCTCAAGTAAACCAAAAAACTGCAAAAAGATTTGGTGAGGAAGGGAATATTTCAAACTTCTTTAATTCTTTTGATAATCCCGAATTCTCTCAAGGATTGTTTGAATTATTAGAATTCTCTCGTTTGGATTATAGACTAAAAGAGAAATTTCCTGGTTTAAGGGAAGGGATAGGAAATTTAAAACAACATATCTCAAAAAGCAAGAAATCTCCATCATTATTAGATAGGATTAAAACTATTGTTTGTAGGGAAGATGGAAATGCAAATCCCATTAATAATCTTGAAGAAATAATTACTCCAGAAATTAACTCGTTAATGATAGGGGGATCAACAGTAGAAAGAACTGTAGAAACTGTAACAAGAGTTTATGAAAAATTATCAAAGAAATACAATTTGGCTGAGGAAAAACTAGAAGAAAAAATAATTGATATAAATGTTGAGATTATTGAAAGAGAAAGAGATAAAAAAGAAGCATCTTATTTAGTAGCCAAACCTTCTGATGAATTGACATTAGGAAATAGATTTAAATATGATGAATGGGATGAATCAAATAATTCTTATAAACCAGAGTTTGTTCAAGTTGTTGAAACACCTTATCCAGAAGTCACAGATAATGACTATGTAAGTCGAGTATTGCAACAAGATAGAGAGGTTATACAAAGATTAAGAAGTATTTTTGAAACTCTTAGTCCAGAAGAATTTGAGGTGATAAAAAAACAATTAAGTGGAGAAGTAGATTATGATCTATTAGTTGGTGCTATTGCAGAAAAAGCTAGCGGAATTACCCCCTCTGAAAAAGTATATACAAGAGAGTATAAAGATCAAAGATCTGTAACGTCAATGGTATTATCAGAAAATAGTGGATCTTTAAGAAAATTTTTAGATATTAAAAATCCAGATTTTAGATTAATCGATATCATAAAAAAATCTAAAATATACTTTTCAGAAGCACTTGATGCAATAGGAGATGATTACGCTTTAGCTGCATTCTCTGGAGAGACAGAAAAAAATGTTGAATTTCATCTCTTGAAAGATTTTGGTCAATCATATGATAGAGATGTTAAAAGGAACATAGGATCAATAAGACCTCTTAAACAAAATAGGGACGGTGCTGGAATAAGACACGCAACTAGCTTGTTGTCAAAACAACCTGAAAGGTTAAGAATGTTATTTTATTTAATGGAAGGTTTGCCTCATGATTTTGGATATGAAAGCGAATATGCAATTGAAGACACTAAAAAAGCAATCATAGAATCTAAACAACATGGGTGTCTACCAATAGTTATTGCTTCAGGAAAAAATGTGAATGAAGGAATAAGATCATTATCAGAACATTGTTTGTATAGAGAAGTATCGGACCCCAAACATGTTCCACTTATGTTACCTGATTTATATAGGAGGATTGCTATTTAAGATGGATCAAGATAATTACAATGTAAGCAATAAATCATTAGTAGCAAAAGTAAAAGCATTAGATGGATATGGAATATTAAGTGTTACAGATTATTTTGATGATTTTAAGAGAGAAGGTAATGAAATTGATGTTGTTTCATTAGAATTGCCAACTAGTCTTGTTGAAAGAGTGCAAAGAGTTAGACAAAGAAAAAATCCAAAATTCAGATTTGAAGAATTTGGTCACATGTCATTATTGTTCAATTACTTTACTAAATTAGATCTACCATTATTTGTTGGAGATATTTATGAATTTGAAGAGAGTAAAATTGATGAAATAAAAGAATTTATGGAAAGAAATGACTATTCATTTGTCTACCAAATGTGTTCTTTTCAATATCAAGAGAGATTAGAATTTATGTATAAAGATCATGAGTTTAATGTAATTATTTAATCAAATATGTAGTCTTTTAATACAGACAATCTAAGGCTTCTATCTTCGCTTTCTATATCTCCTTTTTTCACATCTTCTTTTGATATTCTATTTAATGCTCTTATAATGCTACTTTTGTCTACACTATAATCATGTCCTGCAAATACTTGAAAGCCAGCTCCTTTATAACTTACGCTAACATCTCCAGCAGGTATAGGGCTATCTTCAATTTCAAATCCTTCAATATTATCTTTTAGTATTGGCAAGGCATTTCTTGTATCATAATCACCAGTATCATTATTCAATTTTCTAATCCCTTCATGTGGTTGGTATGTAAGCAAAGGGCTAGCTGGTTCAACCCATTCTCTATAATTTGGATCCCATTTACTAAGAAATTCGTCAGCGGCATGAGCAGCAGTATTTCTTTTTAGTTTTGGAGCAGAATCTCTTTGATGATAAGCAACATCAAAATAACCAGCTTCTCCTAGCAATTCCTGTAGCATTTCACGAGCTTCTTTATCATCTGCATATTTTTCACTCAAACTAGCAAGCACATCATATGCAGTATCTGAATCTGCTTTAGTTCCTATTTCACTTCTAAAATTGCCCAAAGGATCATGTAATCTAACAGTATTTGCTCCTCTTTTTTTACCTTCAACAAATAATTTATTTGTCATTTTCTCAAGTTCGCCTTCTTCAACTTCTTCTTCAACAAGAGTAGCACCTATCAAGGATAGTAATCCTAAGAACAAGAGAGTTATACCAACATACCAGCCAGCTTTTATAGGCAATCCTTCATAAATTGCAAACCCAGTAATTGTTTGAAGAGAATTAACTACAGATATTATGCCTAGAGATAGTAACACAATTCCAAGTATGAACAAACTCTTTTTTATTTTCATATAATTATAATGAGATAAGGATATAAAAATCTTTATGGTTTTAATTTCTTAGCAACTTTCCACATCAAATTAAAATGTTTTTTGTAAGCTTCAGCAGCAGTTTTACTCTTAATTAAAATTACTTTTGGCTCTTCAGTTAATAGAAATATAGCAACTTTGTTCCTATAAATAGTAGTTTCTGTTGGAGTTTTGTTTTCCTTAGGAATATATTTTACTTCAGCAAATTTCCATTTAAATGGCTTTTTAGTATCATCATAATTAAATATGACTTTCATTTTTATTCCAGTTTTTTGCAACCTTTTAAGATAATGTTTAAAGTAGAATTGCAATATGCTTGAAAAATTTCCTTCAGAACCGTATGTCAATACATCTTCTCTGGTTCTGATTATATCTTCCAAAATAGATTTCAATCCTTCCTTCCCTTCATAAACTTCAACGCTTTCATCATTTGCTGATGGTTTTATAGCCTCTAATTCAGGTAAAATCGCTCTTATGGAGTCCTTTTCTTGTTTAATTCTTTCTTCTTTTTCTTCAAGATATCTAAATATTCTTTTTGGTTCTGCTGCTTGGAAATATTTCCTATTATTCTTTATTACATAGGAAACAAGGCCCTTATCTATGAGTCTTTCAAGTCTATCATAAATATTTGTCCTATTAATTTTAGTTTTATTTACTATATTGCTAACCAAGGATGGACCAAGTGAAAGCAAAGCTAAGTAGATATCAGCCTCATTTCCTGTTAATCCTATCTTAAGCAATGCTTCTTTTTCCATAAAATAATGAGAAATAGTGCATTTATAATACTTTCTATTGTTGCTATCTAATAAGACAACAAAAGTTTATTTAGAGGTCATCTATGTTTTTTTATGACAACAATTAAAGAACATCAAGGATGGGTAAAAGAAGCCTGGAAGAAATCCTCTAAAAAAATAGAGGAGAAAGATGAGCTTCTATTTCTCATGGAAGAAATTGGAGAAATGGCAGAAGCTGTTCGCAAACTTAATGGCAATAAGAATGATAAAGAATTTGCTTCAGATATTGAAAAAGAAATGGGAGATATTCTGCTTTCTTTGATTACATTAGCAATCAGATATAAAATTGATTTAGAAACTGCTTTTGAAAAAACTAAACAATCTGTTATTGGGAGGTATGTTTAAAATGGAAACTGATAGAAAGCAATTAGAACTTCTTGTAGTGGGAGATGGATTGTTTGAAAGTGCACATAGACATTTTAATTCTTTTGAGGTTAGGGAGAAAGTGAATGTTTCATATTCTGATAGTTTTACTAACTCAACCTCTCATTTATTTTCTTGAGATTAAAGAGGATTATTCTCTGCAGAGTCTCAAAGAGATTTTTATCAAGTCTTTCCCCCGATCCTT
>NZBT01000016.1 GCA_002688015.1 Candidatus Pacearchaeota archaeon | reverse complement strand
GTTTGGTACATCGCTGTCGGCTCTTCCTATCCTGGTAGTGCACAAGCTACCAAGGGTGTCGGAGTTCACGCATTAAAAGGAATCGTTAGCTGGGTTAAGAACGTCGTGAGACAGTTTGTATGATATCTACTAGGCGCGTTGTGGTTTGAGCGGAACAATCATCTAGTACGAGAGGAACGTTGATTGGATGCCTCTGGTGAAGCAGTTGTTATATAGCAGGCTGCGCAGCTACGCATTGTGTGGATAAGTGCTGAAAGCATCTAAGCACGAAGCCATCCGCAAGACGAAACCACCGAGGCCGTCACAGAAGATGACGTTGATAGAGTTGGTGTATAAGATTCAAGGTAACGAGAATTTAAGCATGCAACCACTAAAAGCCTCAACTTTCAAATATTTTGATCGAATATATGAGTCTTCCTGCTTGCTTTATTTTTTTCTTAGAATTTAACCAAACCAAGCAATAATTGCATCTCTATAAATCCATGATGCAACAGCCGCTCCAATCAATACTATCAAAATTGTTACTAATAAAATAATCATTCCTTTATGACTTTCTTCTTTTTCTTCAGAAGCAGGCAGTATTGTAACATCTTGACGATAAGGTCTTGGATGAACTGGTTTTATTTTTGGAGAACTTTGAAAATTTCTTCTCTGTTGCACTGGTTGAACAGGTTTAACTGGTTGAATCTGTGATGTCTGAGGGGTCTGTTGAACTCCATCAACAAAACCTGCTGCAATATTCACATCTTTTTCATTAAAACCGTTTTTGATTAATTCTTGCTTAAGCCTGTCAATAGTAAAACCCCTTCTCTTTCCTTCTTGAAAATAATTAATCAATTCTTGATGGACCATCTTTTATACAATTACTTAAAGATAGTAACTTTTAAAAACCTTGTTTTTTCCTTATTTATGTGAGTCAGATAGCTGACTTCGGAAGTTTGTTGTTAAATCAACAAGAATTGTTAATGAATTCTAACTTCTGAGGAAGGTCCGGACACCAAAATAAGACGATTTCCTGAAAAGGAAATAGCAGCGATGTTAAGCTCTGGAACAGAAACGATACCGCTTCGTGCGGATGAAACGGCCATCTTCGTCGGTGCAACCGCTCTAACCGCGGGCTAAGACAGATGTCAGCATAGAGATTCCATTCATGGTCTCTAACAGAATCCGGCCTATTTCTGACTCACACTTTTCTTGAAGCCTAAAAACATTTAAAAGTCACAAAATTGTCCTTTCCATAAGGGGACGTCGCCAAGTGGGAAGGCCCACGACTGAAGCTCGTGTATCGGGGGTTCGATTCCCCCCGTTCCCATATGTTAAATGAAAAAAGAAAAATCCAAAATAAGAGGAAAATTATCATTTCAATAATCTTTTTGATCATAATAATCGGATTTGCAAGTGCGTATTCAAAGACTGGAATTTTTCAAAAATCAGAAATCGATTCTCGTGATCTTGCAACATGGAATTATAATGAAAAAGGAGAAATACTTGATACAAATGAATTTGCCAAACTAGGACAAAGAGACAAATGTTGGATTCTAATACACAGTTATACTGCAACCCCTCAAGAAATGGCTCAATTAAGCGAATCTATAAATGCAGAATTTGATGATTTAGTACATGCAGTAAAATTATCAGGACATGGAGAAATTCCAAGTAACCTTCTTGATAAAAATCTTGATATATGGTATTCTCAAGTCGAAAGAAGGTTTGACTCTTTTGATTCAGTATGTAGTGAGATAAATGTAGTTGGATCTTCTTTTGGTTCTGTTTTGGCTTTAAGATTAGCTCAAGAAAGAAATGTATCTAATTTGTACATATTAAATCCATTCTTAGGAAAATCATATGAGCCCCATAAAATCTTTCCTTTCAAAACACGTACAAAATTATATTCTGATTTTTTTGTTTACAAGAAAAAAGATATAGTGGGAGAGATAAACTTTCCAGCAGGAAGAGAACACCATATAGCCTATCTCAATATGCCTTACGCCCCTATAAAAAATTCATTAGACTTTATTGACTTAACAATTTCAGATTTAAACAAAGTAAAGAATTCAATTTTTATAGCATATTCAGAAAACAATGAAGTAACTGGAGATTATTCAGCATTATTAATTTCAGATAAAGTAAATTCAGAAAAAAAAGTCATAGCAAATTATCCTCTATCAAATCATGTTTTGTTAATGGATTACGATAAAGATACTTTAATAAGGAATATCCTATTCTTTGAAATAGAAAACAGATGAAAAAACAAAGTCAAAAAAAGTCAAAAAGAAAAATAATAATTAGAAACTTATTAATTTTACTATTGATTATCTATCTATCTGTATTCTTCTTCAATTTAACAAAACCTCTTCCCGAAGGAATAAGCATCGAGTCAGAAATTTACAATATTTCTGAGCAAGAAATAGATTTTCTATATGACTTAACTTATTTCAATAAAACAACGGGTGAAAAAATTTCAGAACAAGAAGTATTTGATTCTGTATTTAATTTAGTAAATAATGCAAATAGATTCATAATCTTAGATATGTTTCTTTTCAACAAAGATTATTCAGAACAATCTCACTTTAGACCTTTAACTTCAGAGTTGAAAGATTCTTTAATAAAGAAAAAGTTAGAAAATCCAAACATAGACATACATTTCACAACAGACGAAATAAATAATTTCTATGGTTCTTACACAGCAAATGAAATTCAAGAACTAAGAGATAATGATATCCCTGTCATAATTACAAAAATGGAAAGATTGAGAGATTCAAATCCATCTTATTCAGCTTTATGGAGAATTCTTTTCCAGCCATTTGGAACTTCTGGAGAAGGATGGATTAAACATCCTTTAGGAAATTCACAAGAAAAAGTAACTCTGCGTTCAATACTAAAGGTCTTCAATGCAAAATCAAATCACAGAAAATTAATTATTGCAGATTCTAACTCGGAAATACATACAATTGTAACTTCAGGAAATCCTCATGATGCAAGTAGTAGACATTCAAATGTAGCATTTCTAATAAAAGAAGATATTTGGCAATCAGTTTATGAATCAGAAGAAGCCGTAGCAAGATTTTCAGGAACAGAGATTCCTAAAACAGACACATCATTCGTAAAACCTTCTCTTGTTTCCAATAAAGATTTACAAGTTCAGTTCCTAACAGAAGGAAAAATCAGATCTAATTTGATTAAAGATATAGACTCAACTGAAGAAGGAGAATCAATAGATCTTGCCACGTTCTATTTTTCTGATAGAAAAATTATCTCTTCTCTACTAAAAGCCTCCAATCGTGGGGTTTCAATAAGAATCGTTTTAGATCCAAATAAAGATGCATTTGCTCGTGAAAAATCAGGTGTCCCCAACAGGCCTGCCGCTTATGAACTTGTTAAAAAATCAAAAGGAAAAATAAAGATAAGATGGTACGAAACAAAAGGAGAACAATTCCACACAAAGTTGATCATTATAAATAAGAAAGGAAAAACAATAGTTCATCTAGGATCAGCAAATTATACAAAAAGAAATCTTGGGGATTTAAATCTCGAAGCAGATATTAAACTAATCTCTCCAGAAGATAAAGCCTTAATTTCAGAAATAAGCGAATATTTTGAAAATATTTATAACAACAAAAAAGGAAATTATACTTTAGATTTTGAAGATTACAAAGACACTTCTAAACTAAGATACTTCCAATATAGAATTCAAGAGTTTACAGGGAAGAGTACGTTCTAATTTGAGCAATACCTTTATAAAACTCTCTTCATTAAAAATAATATACTAAAAGAGGAAATGAAAACGAACAAAAAAGCAGCAATTGAAATGTCTATAGGAACAATTGTAGTCATTGTAATAGCGATGTCAATGTTAATTCTTGGTCTTGTTTTAGTAAAAAATATCTTCCAAACTTCTACTGAAAGTGTTGATATCTTAAGCGACAAAGTAAAGAATGAAATTGGTTCTCTATTTACTGATGAAAAAGCAGATGTAGTAATAAGACTAGGAAGCGATAGAACTGTAAAAGTAAAACCAGGATCTGACACTATCGGTGTCGGTGTTGGAGCAAGAACTCTCGATGGCGCAACAGCATCTCCTGGAAGACTGAAATATAGATTAACTTTACAAGAGCCAGCAAAAGAAAACTGTGCCCAAAAGCTCGGATTAACCAAAGCAAATGATTTATTCTTAACAGCTACAGACACTTTCATAGAATTTGACGAACTTAGTGGATCAAATGCCTTTGCAATTGTCCAATTAAAGATTCCAAAAGGAACTGCAATATGCACACAAAAAGTATTGGTCGATGTTAAAGACACAACTCTCACAGATAACAGCGATGTTGGAAGAACCTTCTTCATCTTAGAAGTTCTCAAAGAAAGCGTTTTCTAATCCAATAAAAGCTTAAAAACCTTAATTTTCTTTCCTCTTTATGAAAATCGCTATTGATTTAGACGATGTTATATCTTCAACATTAGCTAGAGTTATACCGTTCTACAATGAGAGAACAAACTCAAACACAAAAAGAGAGGATTACACAGATTATGATTGGACTAAAATATGGGGCTGTTCAAAAGAAGAAATGTTAAAGATTTGGAATGAATTCGCGAAATCCAAAAATTATGAGGAGATACTTCCAATTAAAGATGCAATACCTTCTGTACTTTCACTAATGGAAAAGAATGAGATCACCATCATGACTGCCAGATCTAGGGATATAAAGAATGAAACTCTTAATTGGCTAAAAAAATACTTTCAAGAAAAAGAGATAGATTTGATTTTTACAGGGGAATTTGGAAAGGTAGATGGGATAAAAAAATCAAAAGCAGAAATTTGTAATAAACTAAGAATTCCGTTAATAATTGAAGATAATGGTGAATACTCCTTACAATGTGCAGAAGAAGGAATAAAAGTCATTCTTTTTGACGCACTCCATAATCGATCTGCTTCCCATGAAAACATAACTCGTGTTTCCGGTTGGGAAGAAGCAATGCCTCTCATTAATAAAATGCAAGAAAACCAATAACTTTTAAAACCTCTTTTCTCCTCCCTTTAACATGACGAAAGTAATAAATGAGTACAAAAAATATAGATGGTTTCACACATCTTCCAAGAAGATGGTTATCGGAGGAAAATCAGCTAATCAAAACGACGATTTGCTAAAAACATTAAAGAAAGATAAGAAAGAACTGATAGTAATGCATACTTCTAGCCCAGGAAGTCCATTCTCTGTAATCCTTTCTCCAATAAACTCTCTAAAGCCCTCTGACATAGAGCAAGCAGCAATTTTTACTGGCTGTTTCTCCAAAGCATGGAAAGATAGGAAGAAAAGAGCTGAGATTCACATTTTCAAACTTTCTCAACTATCAAAACCCAAAACAGCAAAAGCAGGAACATGGCAAGTTAAAGGAAAAATTAAAAAGGTCCGTGTTGAACTACAACTAGCCTTAACTTTGCAATATGATACTTTAAGGGCAGTTCCTCTGTCTGTCAGCAAATCTCCACTGCTAACAATCGTTCCTGGAACAATTAATAAGGAACAAATGCTTCCTAAAATCGCTCTCGAATTAGGAGAAAAATATTCTCAAGAAGCAATTCTCTCTGCCTTGCCCCCTGGCGGAGTTAAAATAAGAAGGTAAAAAATCAATGACAGTCCAAAGCGAAGTAAAATTTCAATTAGGGAAAAATCTTGTAACTCCTGGTGCAATAAAAGCAATAGACAATTCTCTAAAAACACATAAGCGTGTTCGTATCTCAGTCTTAAAGGCGGCAACTCGTGATAGAACAGAATTAAAGAAAATCGCAGAAGAAATAAAATCCAAAACAGAAAAAAAGACAGAATATCGAATTCTTGGCTATACAATTATTTTGATTAAACAATAGCTTTAAATAGAGTATTTTTCTGAAGAAACTAAGCTAAACAGCCTTGAGCTGGTCTAGTGCCGAAAGGCATGGCTTATTGAATAAGATGACAAATCCAAGAGAAGTAAATCCAGAAAAGTATAATCTTTCATTAGCAGAAGCACTAAAATCCTTGCCTGACTTCAAAGTGCCTGAATGGATTTTCTTCGTAAAAACATCTGTTCATAAGGAACGTCCCACAGCAGATCCTGATTTCTGGCATAAACGTTCTGCTTCAGTATTGAAACAAATTTATATTAAGGGTTCAGTAGGAGTTTCTAGACTAAGAACTAGATATGGGGGAAGAAAAAGACGTGGAGGAAAGCCGGAAGAATTCAGAAAGGCTTCCGGAAAAATCATAAGAACAATCTTACAACAAGCAGAAGCTGCAGGTTTATTAGAAAAAACTGAAGCCCCAAATAAAGGACGTTCTCTGACAGAAAAAGGAAAAGAATTCTTAGAATCAATTAAAATAAAGGAAGAAAAATAATATGACAAGACATTTTCAAAAAAAGATTAAATTAGGAAAAGCAAACAGAAGAACAAAATGGGCTCCATTTTGGATAGTTCTTAAGAAATTCGGTCAAGGAAAAAGAGTACATCCTTCTTCAATAACTAAACAAAGAAGACACTGGCGTAGAACTAAATTAAAGATAACTCCAAGAAAACAGAGCAAGAGCTTAGGATAAATAGGAAATAAAATGGCAGAAGAAAACAAACCTCAAGAAACTGAAGAAAAACCTGTAAAACAAACAAAAGAGAAGCAAGAAGCTCCTAAAGAAAAAAACGAAAGAACTTATATTATTCCACTTAAGAAAGCATATCTTAAAGGAAGACGTTATGACAGAACAAGATTAGCAATACGCGAAATAAGAAGATTCCTTGTGAAACATATGAAAATTCGTGATCGTGATTTATCTAAAATAAAATTAGACCCTTATTTCAATAATGAAATTTGGAAAAGAGGGAAATTCAGTCCCCCAACAAAAGTAAAAGTAAAAGTAATCAAGACTGGAGACACAGTCTCTGTAAATTTCGTAGACCTTCCTGATTCTATCAAGTTTGCAAAAGCAAAAAATGAAAAGAGACATAAAGCTCCTGAAGAAAAGAAAGCTCCAGAAGCCCCCGTAGAAGAAAAACCTGAAGAAAAAACAGAAGAAGAAAAGAAGGAAGAAAAAGAAAAACAAGCTTCAGTAGCAGACGCAGCAGAAAAGCAAGCTGAAAAAACTGCTAAGGCAGAAAAACACGCAATTCAACCAAAGTCTAAACCTGCAGCTTCTCAAAGAAAAGTTCTATCAAGACATTAACCTTATAATACTCAATTTTCTTTAATTTCTATGACATTAAAACAATTAAAAGCATCTGTCTTATCTCTGAAAAACCCAGAGAAGATACCAATATATCAAAACTTCTTCAAAACAGGAAAAGGGGAATACGGAGAAGGAGATATATTTTATGGCCTTACTGTCCCTCAAAGCAGAACTATTGTTAAGAAATATTCTTCATTACCTCTAAAAGATGTGGAATCTCTTCTGGAATCAGAGATTCATGAAGAACGTCTTATTGCTATTCTTCTTCTTGTCCATAATTATGAACATTTCCCAAACAAAAGAAAAGAAATCTACAATTTTTACCTAAATAACACCAAAAAAATAAACAACTGGGATCTAGTTGACTTATCAGCCCACAAAATTGTTGGAAAACATATAGAGAATAAAGACAGAAAAATTATCTATAAATTAGCCAAATCAGATAATCTCTGGGAAAAAAGAATCTCAATAATCGCAACAGCCTATTTTATTTCAAAATCTGATTTCAAAGACACGATAAAAATATCTGAGCTCTTGCTTTCTGACAGTCATGATCTCATTCACAAAGCAGTTGGCTGGATGTTACGTGAAGTAGGAAAGAAAGACATTTCTATATTAGAAGCTTTCCTAAAAAAACATTACAAAACTATGCCAAGAACAATGCTTCGTTACTCTATTGAAAAATTCCCAGAACCTGTAAGAAAAAGGTATCTTAAAGGAGAAATATAAAATGTCTAATGAAAATTTAAAACAATTACTAAACTTCTCCCTAATTAATATTGACAAACCATCTGGCCCAACAAGCTTTCAAGTTTCACAATTTGTGAAAACTTCTTTGTCTTTAGATAAAGCAAGTCATATGGGAACTCTTGATCCCCAAGTTACTGGCGTTCTTCCTGTAACATTAGGAAGAGCATGTAAACTATCAGAAATATTCATGCATAGAAATAAAACATATGTCGGAATTATGCGTCTTCATTCCTCTATTGAGAAAAAGAAATTAGAGAAAGCTTTGGCTCCCTTCCTTGGAGAAATAACTCAACTTCCTCCTGTAAGAAGCAGAGTTAAAAGAGCAGAAAGGCAACGTGAAATCCATAGTTTCAAAATTCTTGAAATTGATGGAAAAGATGTTCTATTTGAAACAGAAGTCCAAGCAGGAACTTACATAAGAAAGCTCATCCATGATCTCGGAGAAAAGTTAGAAGGAGCTCACATGCTCGAATTAAGAAGAACACAAGCAGGCATTTTTGATGAATCAAAGATTTATACATTATATGAATTTGAATCTGCTGTCTCAGAATATAAATCAGGAAAACAAGAAGATCTTTTAAAAATGTTGATTCCTGCAGAAGAAGCTATAAAACAAGTACTTCCAGTAGTTCAAATTAATGAAAAAAATGTAGAACAACTCCTTGTAGGAAAACCTTTAATGAAATCAGACCTTTCTGTTCCCCTCCCGGATCAAGAGACATTTGCCCTATTCAATAAAGAAAGATTTATAGGAATCTATAAACAAGTAAAAGAAGAAGGAGATATAATTGCTAAGGCAATGTTTGTTTATAACTAAAAATTTACTTAAACTATAGAAACGCTAGATAAGAATGAGTTTAAACAAAAGAGGACAAGAAGGAATGACTCTAGGAACACTGTTATTGATAGTATTAGGAGTAGTTGTGTTAGTCGTCTTGATTGTTGGTTTTACAGGAGGATTTGGTTTCATTTTCAACAAAATAGATGTAGCTCCTCTTCAAAGTTTAGAGACAGCTAAACAAAGCTGCGTCATTTCCGGAGAATACGGCTTAAACGCCGATTACTGTCTTGAATTCAAACAAATAAAACTAAACAAAGTCGCACAACTTTCTAATTGCGATTATCTACAAAAGCAAGGCCTATTCACTAAAGACAACATAGACATAACTTGCAGCCCTAATCAAGAAGAGATTTTCTGTAACAGCGGAAAAATAGAAGACAAATCTGACTGGGAAAAAGTCAAGGTAAACGGAAAGCCCTGTAAGGATTGGACAGGTAATAATTTTAACGTAAAAAGTTTGGAAACGGGCGTAATCGTGAAAGAGGATCCTTATGATATAGGAGTCAATAATTTTATAGGAGATCTTCATGTATTAGATAACTGTGAAGAAAATTTAGAAGAAAGGAAAAAGAGGTTAGAAATTCCAGAGAAGTATTGTTATTGGGAACAACTCACTCAACACTATTTAGAGACATGTAAAAACCTAGAAAGAGAAGATATTGAGGAAATTTTTCATAAAAAAGAGATGTACGCAAAAGCATACAATCAGGATTGGTCTGATTTAACAGTCTATAAGGACATTTGTGTTCCGGTCATCTATGATTGTAAGGCTTGGAAGGAAGCAAATCAACCTATAAACTGGCGTCTTGGAGTACAAGTTTACAAGGTAAAAAACTTCGGTCCGGATAAAGGAATTCCATTTGACAGAAAAATACTCCTAAATCCTTACATTGGTACAAAAAACCTAAAAGAACAGTTCAAAAGTACTCTCCTTCATGAAGGATTACACAGTATACAGAACAAAGTTTATGACACAAAAATTTTAAACGAGGAGGTTTCTCTCCCAAGCAATTCAGAGGAATTAGTAGAAAATGCTAATGAGCAAATAGAGATTGGAGCAAGAGAATTATCTAATTACTTTGATAGTATAGGTGAATCTTCTGAAAAAGAAAATTATGAAGAAATAATTATAGATGTAAGGCATTATGAAATAGTTCCAACAGAGTTAAAAAGACGGCTTGATAAATTAAAAGAGTTTTTAAAGGAAAATAATAAATATGACAACAGAGCAGATTATTTGATTGAGTTCATTTATTCGCAAAGCGAATTGAAGTTTGACATTCTAAATAAGGAGAGAGCTCTAGAGTATCTTAGTGATAAAGACGAAATTGAGCCCAGGTTATCGGATGTAAATCGCTGGTGGTTAGATAAAGAGGGAAAAAATAGTGGAGAATGCAGGGTTGTAACAAATACAGATGACGCAGCCACAGTTTTGCTGAAATTTTTAGAAGAAGACCTTACAGACAGCGTATATAAAACTACACAAGACGATTTACATGTAATAATCTATTTCGCAGAAAAAGAGGGCCGCCTATATGAGGTTTTCGAACAATTGGCAGCCAGACTTCCAGGTCTTGCAGAAGCAGACACTTTCAATGACGGAACAGCTCTTGCTTAAAACTAAATCCAAAAATCTTAAAACCTCTCCTTTCTGAATTGTTTCATGAGAAACTTCATATACTATTCAGGAACTGCACCCACAACTGGTTCCCTCATAAAGAAAGATGATCTAATGTCTTCAGGGAGATTAGACATAGCAATACACAGCGTGATAGCAACTTTCTTTCTTAGTCATGAAATGAGGCGTGACGTGAACTTACATCTTGTCTTTGATGGCCCATCAGATCCAACAAAACACCTGCTTTTTGCTCCTATTTTTAGCAAAAAGGAAAACCCAAACAAAATCTATTTGAATAAAAAAGACATAGCCACAATAATAAAGAAAATGCTTTACAAATATAAGCCCAAAGAACAAAACGAAGTATTTCCAGGATACTTTATAGAGAAAAAGCCCTTAGTATCTGTAATTAGGGATCTTCTCTCTGAAGGGAGCACTTTGTACATTCTAGATAAATCAGGAGAAGATATTAGGGACATAAAAATATCTGAGAAGCCCACATTCCTCGTAGGAGATCATGAAGGTCTTCCCAAACTACAAAAGGAGCTAAAACGCTACAAAAACAAGGTAAAAAAGGTCTCCATAGGGCCAAATACCTATTTCGCTAGTCAAACAATAACAGTAATCAACAATGAACTTGACCGTTTAGGCATTTAAGTACAAAGCTACAGTTCTATCATAATAATACTTAAAAGTGCGATGTCTCTAAAGAAGGAATGGCAAAAGGGGCATCTATAAAATTTCAGTCTTATGAGGAAACAGTTCCTAAATTACTAGCTCTCCTCAAACTTGATAGCGAGATAAAAAAGTATGATTCAATCATATTAAAAGTACAAGTTTCAGAAGAACAAGAAACATCCACATCTGTAGATTTTACAGAATCTGTCCTGTCTTATGTATTGAAAAACAAGAATCCTGTGTCCTCTGTCTTTATAGCAGAAGGAGCAGACGGGGTAAACACAGAAGAAGCATTTGAATCTTTAGGATATCAAAACTTAGCGGATAAATACGGTGTTGGTTTGATAGACTTAAACACAACAGAAACAGAGCCAGTAGAAGATTATAATTTTCAAAAGTTCAATGTAATCTATTATCCAAAGATTCTTTCAAAGAGTTTCATTATAACTCTTACAAAGCTAGAAGAAGCATCAGAAACAGCATTAAACGGGTCTTTATCTTCAATGTTAGGAGCATTCTCAGCAAAACATTATCAAGGCTTTTTTTCCGCAAATAAAAATAAGATAAGAAAATTCCCAATAAAATACTCAATTCATGATATTCTAAGATGTAAAATGCCTGAATTTGCGATAGTAGACGCTTCAGAATTCGGATCCGTTTTAGCCGGCGTTCCTTTCGAAATTGACAAGCAATCAACAAAATTAATAAATCTTGAATGGAAAGAAGTCCCATATATTAAGCTTTTAGAAGACTCTTTTTCCCAAGAACAGAAGAGTGCTGAATCCAAAGAAATAGCACAGTAAACTATTTTAACCTTCCAAATCTAATCTTACTATGAAAAAATCAATTCGTTTGTACCTCTCTGGCTCCGTCCAAGGTGTCTTCTTCAGACAGTTCATTAAAGAAAATGCAGACAAAAGAAGAGTAAAAGGATACGTTCGTAATCTTTCTGATGACGGCCGCGTAGAAATATTCTTAGAAGGAAACTCAGAAGATGTCGACTCTCTAATAGCAATTTGCAAAAGAGGCCCTCAACATGCTCAAATCAGAAATGTAGAAGAAAAAGAAGAAAAATTTCAAGATTTTAAAGAATTTAAGATTCTTAGGGTATAAACAGATATTTAAATCCCTTTTCTTTCCAATAAAAATGGGCAGACAAGAAGAAATCATAAAAGAGCGAATGAAGAAACTTGAATCTTTAAGAGCCCAAGGCATAGATCCATATCCAAATAAGTTCTCTGTAAAAGACCATGCTTGTAATTTACAAGAATCTCATAAGAAACTAAAGAAGGAAAGTAAAAGCAAAGTAAAAGCAATCATTGCCGGTAGACTCATGTCTTTCCGTGATCTAGGAAAAATTGCGTTTGGTACTCTTCGTGATTCAACAGGTGATATACAAATAATGCTTCAAGCTCCAGATTCAGATAAAAAAACATTTGAGTTCTTCAAAAAATATATTGATTCAGGAGATTTTTTGGGTGTTTCTGGGACTTTATTCAGAACAAAACGGGGAGAACTTTCAGTTATCGTAAGCTCAGTTTCAATGCTATCAAAATCAATCTTGCCCTTACCAGAAAAATTCCATGGCCTTCAAGACGAAGAAGAAAGATACAGGAAACGTTATTTAGACTTAATTACAAGTTCAGAAGTTTCTTCTGTTTTCCAGAAACGTTCTATAATTCTCAAAACAATGCGTAACTTCATGGAAAAAAATAATTTTCTAGAAGTAGAAACTCCATTATTACAGACAGTCTATGGAGGAGCATTAGCAGAACCTTTCAAAACACATATCAATGCATACAATTCAGACATATTTCTAAGCATAGCTCCTGAACTTCCATTAAAGAAAGCTCTTGTTGGAGGTCTTGGAAATGTTTACGAAATAACAAAGAAATTTAGAAATGAAGGCGCAGACAGATCTCATAATCCTGAACATATGACAATTGAATGGTACCAACCTTATGCAGATTACAATGACGGAATGGCCCTTTTTGGAGACCTAATGAAAGAAATCTCCAAGGCCCTATTCGGAACATACAAATTCGAATATCAAGGCAACAAAATTGACCTTTCAAAATGGACCGTGCTTCCCTTAGATAAAGCTATAAAACAGTATCTTAAAGAAGACGTATCTAAGATCACTTCAGACAGTGATGCAAAGAAAATAGCAGAGAAACATAACATTCCAACAGAAGGAATAACAAAAGCCAATATCCAAGATGAATTAATGAAATTATTTAGAGAGAAATTAATCCAACCAACTTTCTTAACAGATTATCCAATAGAATCTTCACCTTTAGCAAAACCAAAAGCTTCTGATCCTTCTAAAGCAGAAGTGTTTCAACCATTCGTAGCCGGTCTGGAGTTAGCAAGAGCATATTCAGAACTTAATGATCCTAAATTACAAGAAGAACATTTTGAGGAGCAAGAAGGTGAAAGGAAATCAGGGAACACAGAAGCAATGCCAACTGATAAAGATTTCATTACTGCTCTTGAACATGGAATGCCTCCAGCTTGTGGTGTAGGAGTAGGTATAGAAAGAGTTGTAATGCTTTTCACAAATCAAACATCTATTAGAGATGTTATTCTTTTCCCCTTCATGAAACCTGAAAATTCAAAAAAAGGGGGTAAATCAAAAAAATAAAAATGGCAGACCTAATTGTAAAATCAAAAATAAAAGACTCCGTTCCTGATCTAAATGTTGCCTCTGAAGTAGCTGATGCCCTTAACAAAAAAGTGCAAGCAATTCTTGTTGAAGCCTCAGAAAGAGCAAAAGCAAATGGTAGAAGAACCCTTCAGGCTAGAGATATATAATGCCTGGAAATAAAGCAAAAGGATCAAAAGCAGAACGTGAACTTGTTAAGCTTTTCACAGAACATGGTTGGCGCGCGGTTCGTGTTGCGGGCTCTGGAATAGGGGAAGATTCTCCCTGTGATTTAATAGCAGGAAAAACAAATAGAAAAGCATTCACAATAGAAGCAAAATCTTCTAAGAAATCAATTATTTATATTAAAAAATCGCAGATAGAAGATTTCATAACTTTCTCTTATGTCCTCGGCTTAAAGCCAGTAATAGCTGCACGTTTCAACTATGAAGGTTGGCTCTTCATAAATCCAACAGATCTTAAAGATACTGGAAAATACTTCGCTCTTCCTCTAAAAACAGCAAAAGAGAAGGGAAAAAAGTTTTCTCAATTCTTTGAATAAATTTAATAAAAATCAAATAATGTCAACTGCACTCACTACTAGGCTACATTCATTTGGACTGGGCTCGTTACCTTTCTCATCTCTACACTTTACATGATAAATAGCATTATTCTTCCACTCTGCGAAATGACTTTCTTTAATCTCTGGATTACTATACAGCAAAGATAAACCTTCATCAAATACATAATTACAATCATTCAATGAATAAACACATTCAGCGTCTTCATTAGTAACTATTTTCAAAGCATCTAAGTCTCTGTAAGCTCTTGTAACTGCAGGAGCAACTATGTCAACAAATACTGTAAATTCAGTAACTACTTCAGCACTATTTCCTCCCGCATCAACACATCTAATAAAGTAATCATAATCTCCATTTG
>NZBT01000015.1 GCA_002688015.1 Candidatus Pacearchaeota archaeon | reverse complement strand
GATTTGTCCTCCCACTCCTATCCAATCTCCGTTTATCTGATGAGACAAATATCGCTTTAAGTTCTACTATAACTGTAGGATCCAATAGGATTACTTTGGTTGATGGTAGTGCAATTAAAGTTGGTACAGATGAAGATTTGATTGATGGAACACAAGTAGAATTTGAACTTGCAAATGGAACACAAGCAACAAACCCAGGAGGACTTGGTATAGGTAAGATTATCTTCCATGCTGCTGCTGCGACTGATGATTTGGATGCAATAGTTCCTGGACAGTCATTTGTTGACCCTATCTTTGGTAGTTTCAAAGTTGACTTTGTTGGATTGACGAGTCAAGTTGGTGATGCAAACAGAGAGATTATTGAAATCGATGCTGCTGGAAGTGGTAGACTTGGAGTTAATTTCAAGAGCCATCATTCTGGAAGTACAGCTGATGCAATTACTTGGGTTTATAACAAGACTGATGCTGCTTCAGACAGACAAGATCTTGCTGATGGAAGTAGAAACAGATTTGTTGTTGCTGAGAAAGAACTTATAAACCAAACAGGTTATGTTGTTCTAGCAAATGATAAAGAAGGTGGTCTATATCAAGTAACTTCTATAACAAACAGTAGTGATGCGACTGATGCTTCACAAGATGAGATTACGCTTAAGAATGTACATACTTCTGAATCTAAGACATTTAAGGCTGACACAGAAGGAGCTGGAACTATTAGTCTTGAAGGAAAAGATTACGCATATACGTATACTTTTGCATCTACGACTACAGGTAAAGCAAGGCAAGTTAGAATATCTATGCCTGAATCTACAGGACAAGATATGATTTTGTTCCCAACTATTAAAACAAGTAAAGGGGCAAAAATTGCATTCTATGAGCCTACTAACGTTACCTTAAACAACTGGGATGGAGCAGGAGGAAATCTTTCGAACGTTTCTAACTTTAGATTCCAAGATGGAGATGGATATACCTCTGTTGCTGTTTCTGCAAATACAATTGGAGATAACTGGACAGTTGGAGGTACAGCTCTTAACTTAACTGCTGGTGCGAATAGTGGTACAGGAGAACAATCTGTTATTGGAGCAGTTGGTAAGTTGAATTACAACTTTACGAATACTGGTAATAACGTTTTGGGTGCGCCCGATGTAACAGTTTATCTTACAAGTCCTCAAGGAGGAAATATCATTAATCCTGCATTGATTATCTTTGAAGAAAAGGACGATGCAAACAACTACGAAGCTGTTATTGTTACAACAGACTCTGGTTATGACGGATCAAGTAATGGAGTTGGAGTTGGAGACTTGATAAGAACTGTTGAAGCTGATGGTGATACATCAGGTACATTCGGACAAGAGATTAGACACGAAGTAGACGAAGATATCTACAGTGATACTGACCTGTGGGGATCTGTCTTTACTCTGGATCAGAGTGATAGCAATCTATACACTGCTTCGATAAGTTACCCAGATGATCAAGTGGAAGCACTTGTTTATGTAGCTGAAAACTCTGCATCTATTTCAAGTACTGTAAGTGGAGGAACTGTTTCCGAATTAGGAAATGTTGCTGTTAGTGATGGAGAAGTAGGAAGTGTCGCTGGAAAGAGTTTGATTGTTGTTGGAGGATCATGTGTGAACAGTGTTGCTGCTGACCTATTAGACAGTGCTACACCATTGTGTGGAGCTGACTGGGAAGCAAAGACTAGCGTTGGATCTGGAAGTTTCTTAATTGAAACATTCGATAGAGGATCTGGTAATGTTGCTACATTAGTAGCAGGATATAACGCAGTTGATACAGCAAATGCTGCTAAAGCATTGACTACTCAAACAGTTGATACTGGTGTTGGTAAGAAGTACACCGGAACTACATCCGCAAGCATCTCATTAGTAGAAGCTTAAACCTAAAAATAGAAAGAAATTTTTTCTTTCTTTTTTTCTTTTTTTTATTTTCTTTTATTCTTTTTTCCTTTAATTGGAATAGTTTTTAAACCCTTGAATTTAAATTAATACATGAGAAGAATAAAAAGCCGAGATCAAGTTGAAAGAGAGAGATCTAGAAATATTAAGATGATGAGTTTTTTTATGTTAGCTGTTCTTATTTTTGGAACTGTTGGATACGCATTTAGTAGTTTTATTGGAGATGATTCAAATGATTCTGGAGATTTAGGAGATTATGATGACGGTTCTTCAGTCAGGTTTGGGAATGATTTGATTAGATTAAGTACTCCTAGATTAGAGATAGAGGAAATTAATGTTGTTACTTTTAAAACAGTTAATGATTATTTGAATAAGCCCTTATACTTAGATGTTGGAGATAATTTAATCTTTAGTGAGGTTCAAAGTACTTTAGGGAGATACGCTTCAAGAACACAAGAAGCTTGTTATGAAAATTGTGAAGGAGACATTGTTAAAAAGGATTGTTCTGAAAATCTGGTAGTTTTTACAGAATCTGAAGAAAATCTAGCTTATCAACAAGAAAATTGTGTCTTTATTGAGGGAGATTTGAGGGCTGTTGATGCTTTTCTTTATAAGACATTTGGACAATAAAATTTATAAAAGATTGAAAAGAAAGAATGATAGAATAGAAGAAAAATGGCTAAAAAAAGAACTACGAAAAAGATAAATAAGGAGACAAAACAGCTCTATTGGATTCTTGTAGTTATGGCTGGATTGATATTATTTTTTTTATTAATTAGTGTTGGAATTCAAAGTACTAAGAAATTTGAATATGATGGCCTTGTTTTTACAAAGGAAACGTTTGGAGAGATTCCTGTTTTCCATTATTATAGATATTTTAATTCTCCTAATGGGGAACTTATAAAGTATAATCTTTACTTGAGAAAGGATCCTAGAAAGAATGAAGTTCCAATAACTGGAGAGATTTTTCTTCCGATTAAGCAGACTGTTTTTATAAGTGTTAATTCTACTGGGCTTGGAGGAGAAGAGGATGAGTGTGAGTTTAATGCTGTTGCTGTAGCTGGACTGACTAATTTTTTGAGAGACAATGGACTCAGTGCTAAAGGAGCTATTCCAGATAAAGGAATCGCTGAAGAAAATAAATTTGAACATGCTACTTGTGATACTCATATAGGAAGTGTTGTTATTTTAATTCAGAAAGGAGAAAAGACAGAGATTAAGATGAAAGGACTATCGTGTTACATTATGGATATAGCTGATTGTGGGCTTCTTGATGCTGTTGAAAAATTTGAAGTTGAAGCATTAGTTCAAGCTAGAGAGAGAGCAGGATTTTAGTTATTTTTTCTTTTTAATCAATAGATAGATTAAGGTTATTGCAAGAGATATTCCAATTAAAGATAGAGTAATAACATTTAGATTTTGTTCTATAAGAGATTGATTATTTCCGAATAGGATCCCTATATAGATTAAGAGAGCTCCCCAGATCCCGGCCCCTAGAGAAGTGAAGATTATGAATTTAGACAGGTTCATTTTAGAGAATCCTGCTGGAAGAGAAATAAGTTGCCTTATTGCTGGGATTAATCTTCCCACAAAGGTTGTTATTTCTCCGTGTTTGTTGAAGAAAGATTCTGATTTGAGTACACTTTTCTTGCTTATGACCAGTGCTTTTCCATACTTGTTAATTAGAGACATTACAAGAGGTCTGCCAAGGTATAGAGCTAGGAAATAGTTTATCAGAGCTCCTGCTAAACTTCCTAGAAGGCCGGCAAGGAATACGAGAGAGAAGGCTAATTCTCCTCTTTGAACAAGAACTCCTGCTGGGATTAGGATTATTTCGCTTGGGAAAGGAAAGAATGAACTTTCTACAGTCATACCGAGAAAAATACCGAGATATCCGAGAGAGCCTATAAGATTGACTATAAATTCAGTAATGCTTGAGAATATTTCTGTTAGCATTATCTTTTACGCTTTTTAGACTTTTTATGTTTAATGTCTTTGGAAATTGATAAGAAATCAGAGTATACTGGGATTTCTCTTATCTTGAAAATATAGACATTAGCAAACCATATTAAGATAACGAGGATCGTGGATCCAAAATACCATGTTACTTTATGTGCTAAATCAAAATAAGTGTATCCATTCGTTATGATTAAAGCAAAGGCTGATATTCTAATTACGTTGAGTATTAAGAACGTTGTGAAAAGAAATAATATGCTCTTAATTCTCTTTTTAAGAGCCATAGGCGTTGTTAAATTTAATAATAGTAATAGATAATATGCTGCTCCTGCAACACAAGCAGGGATTATTTCGATAGTTAGGGAACTAAGGTTAAGTGTGCTTGGGAGAGTTAATTGAACTTGGGAGAAAAGACTCAGAACTAGGTAACTTAGATAGACTGTTAGAGGCGTAAAAACCTTGTAAAAAATAAATAGATTTGGAATAGCTACAATAACAAGAATTAGATATCTTGTTATTAGAGAGTAAACAGATTTTGAATTCATGTAAACACAAGATAAAAAGAGATTAAAAAGATTTGCTAAACAAATCTTTAATCTTCGTTTAAAGTATGAAACTTCAGATAAAAACTTATCTTCTTGCTAGACTTACAGCAACAATTATGATTAGGATTATTAGAACAATATTGATTATTCCAATTGTCCAGATTAATGTGTTGCCTCCTGCAAATAGGCTAGAGAATCCTGTAGCTGGACTTTCTAGAGTTACTGCTACTTCTCTTGTCTCTACTACTTCACCAGATTGAGCTGAGATTACAAAAGTCTTTTGTTCTGCTGTAGCATCTCTATTTGGTAAGAATGTGAATGTAACTTCTCTTGAGTTTCCAGAAGATAAAGTTATCAATCTTTGTGATATTGATTCTAGAGTTGCCCATGAGTCGTATCCTGTTGCATCAACTACAAAGGACCTTGTTGAGCCTGCAATATTTGTTATTTCTGATTTTACAATCAATTCTCTACCAGCAACTGCGTCTGATTCAAGTGTAGCTGCAATTGTTGCAATTCTTCCTTCTGTTGGTGTGCTTGGAGTGCCACATCCAATAACTTTCAAAGGAATTCTCTTCTCTTCATCAGAACTTTCTCTGTATGCTCCAGAAGATTTCTTGTAATCATATTCTGCAGTAAGAACCAATAAGTGTGTACCATCTTCTGCATCGTTTGGAACAGTAAATGTGAATGTTACATCTGAGTCATCTCCCTTATCTAAGTCGCTTGTTATTTCTTCAGTCATGTCTAATCCAAGCTTTGTGTTTCTTAGATTTACTCTTACTCTATCTTGATCTTCATCTCCAATGTTGAATATTGTTGTGTCTAATGTTATTTCTTCTCCACAAGTTGCTTCTTCAACTGAGAGTTTATTATCCTCAAAGGCAATAAATTTACCTTCATCATCTTCTCTTTCAACATCAATTGTCTTGTATATGTCATTTGTGTCAAGTTCGCTTGCAGTATCAGTACATTCAACACTTTCTCCAAGATCATCACTATATGCTTTTACTGTTAATTTGTAATTTTCGTCTTCAAGATCTGCTGGGACTCTGAATATAAATCTCTCTGTTAATTCGTCGTCTTCTCCAGATTCTTCAATATCTCCTGCATCAATCTTTTCTTCGTCATCGTTCTCAAAGTCAAGATCATCTATAATATTTTCTCCATCTGAGTTAAATAATCCTAATTCTATAATTATTTCGTCTATATCTATATCTCCGTCGTTCTCTACTTCTACTTCAATTTCAAGATCATCTAACAAGAACCACTCATCTTCATCTCCTGTTCCTGTGTTATCTATGTTAATATCCTTTATAGATAAGTTTCCACCAACTTCTCCTGACTCACAGAAGCCCTTTTGGAATGTAATTGTTTGTGTTGCGCTTGAAGAAGTTCCTGTTGCTGTTAATGTAGTGTCATATCTTCCGAAATCAAAATCTCCTATGATACTTGAATATGAAACTGTTACGGGTGAAGTTCCTGAAGCAGCAAGATTTGATATAGCTGCAGGTGTGTTAAAAATGACTTGGTTTGATCCTGATATAATTGAACTGATTGAGAATGTTACGTTTTGCATGTCTGTTGTGTTTGTATTTGTTAGAGTTAAAGTTGTTGAAGATTGAGATTCTGTTAAATCATTAGATGTTGAACCTAGACTTAAAGCTGATACAACTGAAAGTGAGAGAACAATTATCGCCAAGAAAGCGAAAACACTGAATAATTTTTTTGTGTTCATCATTTTTTGTTGTAACTTTTCAATTACAGTAGTATTTAAACTTTTCGTTTTTCTTTTCAAACTATTGAAAAGCTTAGATGTATTCAAAGGTATAAGAAAGTTTAAATAAATATTCGTTATTGATTGGTTATGTTGAAAAGGGTAAAATGCCTATAAGATCGAGGGAGAATTTAATTGGAGCCTGGGCTTTTTTAATAGGAATTATTCTTGCTGTCATCATAGGAATCTTTGCGACGCTGATAGGACAGAAAAGTATTAGTCCTGGGCTGCTTGCTATTTTAGCAATATTAGGATTAGTTGTGGGGTATTTTGTTTCTGAAAAAGATGTGCAAACTTTTTTGATTGCCTCTGTTTCATTAGTTGTAGTTAGTTTTGCGGGAATTCAAGGTCTAGTGCTTTCTGCTGCACTTGGGCAGTTTGATCTTAATGAATTTATTACGACTATTTTAGGAACGCTATTATTGTTGTTTATTCCCGCTACAATTGTTGTAGCGTTAAAGACCGTCTTTTCTTTAGCTAAAAGATGACCCTATATAATAGGAGTCCTATTATAATAGAGATTGATAAACAAATAAGGTGATAGATTTAGTATATTTTCTGTAGAAAAGTTATAATCAACCGTGTAAGAAATCAGCCTTGTCTTCTTTGTTTTCTGTTGGTTTTGCTACTGTTTTCTGAATGTCTGCAAACTGTGGCGTTGCAATAATTGTGTGTTCTCCGAAGCCTGCTATAGATCCTTCAAGAGCATCAACTGTTTTCTTTATTTTAGCGACGGCACGCTTTAATTCAATAAGGTCTTTTGATTTTAATGGTTTTATATCAATAACTGCTATAGTGTATCCATCCCTTAGAGAATTTAAGATTTCATTAATATCTCCGAATTCTTTTAATGTGAAGGGCTTGACAATTACCTTATTTTCTTCAGGAGAAACAGAGTCAAGATCAATTTCTACATAGTCCTCTTCATAAGGCTCCTTTCCCACCAATTTTTTGAAATCAAATGCCATTGTTTAAGTTACTCTAGTCAATATATAAAGATTATTGTAGTATTAAAGTTATTTGCTTTCGTCTTTATTCTCTTGAGAAGACATCTCTTTTGTTATGTTTTCCCTTAATTCTACTGACTTCTTTTCTAATAGAGATTCTTGCCTTTCGATTGCTTTTACTCTTTCTTGTAAAAGATTTTTCTTTTCATCTAAATCTTTTTTTAAAGAATCAATAGGGGTTTTTACCATTATTCCAGAGATTATTTTGAATGCCTCTGGGTCTTTGGTATTCTCCAACTCAGAGAGAGCATTGACGGATTCGTTAAGTTCTACTTGAAAAGCTTGTTTTTGTTGTAAGAAAAGTTGTAAATTTTGCTCTATTGATTGGAGTTCTTGTATTTGTTCTTGTATTTGCTCTTTTATTTCGGGCATTTTAAAATTAGATAGCTTCTAGCTTAACAATCTGAGTTCTTGGTTTATAAAATATCTTGCTTCCACAATGGGGACAGACAAATCTCTTATCAAGCTGTTTTGAAGAAATTGCTTTTTCGCATTTGAAACATTTGTATTGTGCCATTTTTATCTGTGTTTTTTCAAGGTTTTAAATCTATTTATTTTCTTCTAATGAATAAGCAGGACCGGCAAAGACCTTTCCTGTTTTCAAACATTTCCAGATTCCTGCTGCAATTCTTTTTGCTTTTCCAGTAGGATGAAATGGAGACTTTTGTGTTGTTCTTTGAGTAAATTCTATTTTATTATAGTTCTTTCTAGCTCTAACACCATATCCTGATCCGAATTTTCCTGCTGCCTTTATTTTCTTTTTCTTTGCTGCCATGTTTTTATCTTGAAATTTAAGTTTTTAAAGTTATGGAAATGGGGATACGCGGATTTGAACCGCGGTCACGAAGTCCCAAACCTCGTATCTTAACCAAACTGGACTATATCCCCTTAAGTAAATTTGGAAGAAAGGGTATTTAAGCTTTGTTTTGAGATTATTCTTTCTTTTCTTCGGCTGGAGCTTCCTTAGCTTCTTCTCCCTCGGCTGGAGCTTCTCCTTCTGGGGTTTCTCCTTCCTTAGCTTCTTCTCCCTCGGCTGGAGCTTCTCCTTCCCCGGCTTCAGCGGCTGCAGCGGCTATCTTTGCTTTCTCTTTTTCAGCTTCTGCTTCTGCAGCTGCAGCTTCTTCAGCTACTTTCTGTTTCTCTTGCTGCGCTTTTCTAACTTTGAAGAATTTTTCCAGCTTTAGTTTCTTTTCTGGAGAAGGTTCAGTTTTTTCTTCTTTTATTTCTGTATCATAATTTCCTGAATCAATTTCTGATTGAATTTCCTTTGGATCTTTATTGTCTATTAATATTCCCAAAGAAACACAAGTTCCAACAATTAATTTTAATGCTGCCTTCAAATCTTTAGCAAGCAAATCGGGAGATTTTGTTTTTGCTATCCCTATCAAAGATTCGATGGATGCATTTCCGACTTTATATTTTCCTGCTTCCCCAGATCCCTTTTCTAAAGACAAAGATTTTTTTATTAGTTCTGCTACGGGTGGAGAGAAAACTTGAATTTCATAAGATTTTGTTTTAGGATCGACATCAAGTTCAACAGGGACTTTTGTTCCAGAGAATGATTTTGTTGCTTCATTAACATCTTCTATTACCTTACCTAGATTGATTCCCATAGGACCAAGTTGCTGAGCTACTGCAGGGCCCGGGGCCATCTTTCCTCCGTCGACAAGTAATTTTACTTTCATTCTAGTTCCTCCAGTATTTTCTCTTCTTCATTTCTTGCTTTAGATTGTGCTTTAGTTTCTTTCTTTTCATCTTCTTCATCGTTAGATTCTGGAGATTCCTCAGATTCACGCCTTATAACCTTTACGTTATCCATTTTAACTGTTACGGGGATTGGAACAGAAGCTCCGAGAAGGGAAACAACGACTTCTCCTTTTGCTTTATCAACTCTTGTAACTTTTGCTTGTTCTCCCTTAAATGTTTGTCCGATCATTTCAACGATGTCTCCTATTTCGATATTAAAGTCTTCGACTTTAGGTTCAAGCATTGCCTTGATCTCTTCGTAAGGAACAGTTTTACCAATTATTCCTTTAACATAAGGCAAATTAAATGCAGCTTCTTCGGCAGTATCTCTGTCTGAAGCTTCTAAAATAATATATCCTTTAAGTCCGTGTGGTTTTACTATACTAAAGACGTTAAGAGATTTTTTTTGAGATCTATCGCTAATCATCTCAAGTGCTCTTTCTTCTTTGTTTGTTGTTACTTTTATAATGAAAATTGGCATTTTCTTAAGCTCCGACTACCTCTTGATTCTTTAAAGATAAAGAAGTAGTTATTTTAAAGGTTTTTGTGGGTTTATAAATTTTGTTATCTGTCATTTAACAAGTCTTTGTAAATGTTATCTATTGATTTTTTGAAATCTGGGAAACTCTTTTCTCTAGGAAAGCCTTCAACTTCGTACTCTGTATATCCTCTTTTTTTTCTTGTTGAAGCTTTTTCATCTAATTTTTTAATAACTATTTTTCTGCCCACCATCTGTGGGGATTCAAACATTGACATTTCTACTGTGTCTGCGAGGGTTTGTGCCCCTTGTCTTTGATATCCTTTGGGCTCCCAATCGAGATAGATACGTAAAACATCGAGAGCGAGTCCTGCCCATCTTTGATCAGCTCCTCGATAATTCTTATGGTATCTTAGAAAAGGTAATCTAAATTTGTGGGTCATCGTGTACTAAACATGTGGGTTAATAAAAATGATTGATGTTGAGAATATAGGTTGCTTAATTGGAATCTAACTTTCCTAGGTATTCTTTTATTCTTTCGATAGTCTGTGGTATCAGAAAAGATTCGATTTTTGTCTCAAAGATTTCCGAGAGAGGAGCGAATTCAGACATCCTATATTTGTTTTCTTGTTTGTCGATAATCATACTATCTCTAAGACGCTTGAGTTGTCTCCTTATATTGCTTTCTGCAAGTCCAGAAGAATCCTTTCTTATTTTTTTTACCTTGTCTCTAATATCAAAAGAAGAAAGCCACTCTCTCTTTTTTCTTGCTTCTTCTAAGACAAGAATAAGATCAACCATAACATCTCGAGAATCTCCAGGCTGGAGCAAACCGATGGAGAGGCATACCTTTCTGACTAGTTCACGTGAATTTGTTTCATAAGGTTTTTCATACTTTCTTAGAGTAAATTCGGATAGAGGTATATCTCTTGGCATGAAAAAGAAAGAACAACAATAGTTATAAAGATAATTATTTTGAAATGGAAATGGAGTTCGTAGCATTTATCGGTGAAGATAAAGAAAGTTGGGGGCAAGTAAAGGGTTTGATGAATAGAATTGATTGTGAAAAGATTTTTATTGTTAAAAGTAAGAAGGTTTCTGACTTCCCTGTGAATTCGAAAACACAAGTAATTACTGTTGATTCTGGAAAGAGCTTAATTGATTTGAAGGAAGACATTCTAACAAGTTTAAAGGGAAAGTTATCTGGAGATTTTGAAGTTGCTTTGTCTCTTGCTTCGGGAAATGGTAAGGAACATATGGCTTTAATCTCTGCATTATTATCGATTCCCGTTGGAATAAGATTAGTTGTATTTACAAAGAAGGGCGTTGAGTGGATTAACTAGAATTTTCTTTTGATTCCTCTGCTTTCTTCGCTAGATCAGAAGAAGATTGTATCTTTTCTCCGAGACCATCGACCATTTCTATATTAAGCTCTTTACATAATGCAGTCTCAGGAACTTCCCCTTGGTGTCTGCCTCCTCCATTTGCAAAAACATTTGGCTTAATAGCAGCAAGAGCTTTGCAAACACTTATATCTGTATCAATACTGGGGAAGACAGAATCGACTCCTTTGATTGCTTTTACTATTTTGAGTCTTTCATGAAAAGGCATGAATTCAAATCCTTTTTTATTGATTGCTTGCTCTGTGTTATTAACAATTACTACTAACTTATCTCCTAGGCTTTTCGCTTTTTCAATTAATTCAAGATGGCCGACATGGATGGGATCGAAATATCCTGAGATTGCAACAACTTTTTCTTTCATGAGAATTTATAGAAAGAGCATATAAATAACTTTAGATAAATATCAGAAGCCATTTAACCATCATTGCTGCTACTATTCCTAGAATTAACCATGTGCTAGCTGTAAAAGCTGCTTTTCCTACTTTTTCAGATCCTGTTAGGGCCCAGATTGTTAAATAGAAGAAACGACCTCCGTCGAAGATTCCAACGGGAAGCATGTTTACTAAAGCTACTGAAGCCAGAATTAGGACTGTCCACCAAAGGAAGTAATAAATGAACCATCCGAAGGATCCAAGATTTGAATCAAAAAAGATTAAAGGATCTTTTATTTTTCCAATTGAAGAATAAATCCCTCCTAAAATTCCAGTTGGTTTTGGATTTGAGATTTTAATTCCGAGAAATGCTTTTCCGTCTCTTTCTCCTAATTCTAAATTGTAAGTCTCTCTTTCTATATTGTTTGTTCTAACAGAGTCTCTGGAAATTGTTGTTATTGTTACATTGTCTCCTGGAGAATGAGCAGAAAGAATTGAGGCAAGAGATTCATAGGACGTTACTTTTTCTCCATTTATTGTTGAAATAGCAACTTGTCTACTTAATAATTCTTCTGTGTCTGACACACCTAGGCCAACATTAATTGCGGGGGCATCATCAAATACTAAAATGTAAGAGAGATTGTTTTCGAGAGTTTGTTTTAAATTTTGTGAAGGAATGATGTATGCTTTTCCGTTTGCTTCAACTCTTAAAAGATCGTTATCTAGGGAGAACGTGTCTGGGAGATTTAAATCAGATGTATTTAATACTGCAGAACTGTATCCTGTGAAATTTAATCCAACTGGTGTGAATGCTGAAATGAAAAATATCCAGAATATAAAGGCGAATAAAATTAGAGTTAAAACGTTTGCAAAAGTTCCTGCTGCAAGAACAGAAAGTTGAGCAAATCTACTTGACTTTCCCATGTCTTTCTCATCTTGTTCTACGAAAGCTGCAAGAAATGGCCCTAAAAAGCCGAAACCAGTTGAATGGATTCTTATATTATTAAGACGGGCAAAGATTCCATGAGCAAATTCATGAGGGATTGCTAAAACTGCGATAATAAGTATCCAATAAGTAAAGTTAAATGATGGAAGAAAGTCTATCTTGAAGAGATCTGGGAGATACGGAACTAAAGGAAAGATTACTGGAACTTTTAGAGCGCTTGCGGCTATTGGGCTTGTGATATAAATCCAGGCTACTTTAAGTAAGAGCCAGACCATTGAAACCATCAAAAAGTATCCTGAAAGAATTACTATGTACTGTGAAGGTTTCAGAATTTTAGAGAAACGTTTTGTGAATTTTTCTATAAAATTTATTCCGAAACTTGTTCTATAAAGATAAAGGATCCCTTCCCTCTTAAGATTTTTTCTATGTGTATAAAGGAAAATCGTAACAGCTAAGGTAAAGATTACTAGGAATACTAAATCATAAATTGTAAATGCGCTCACCATCTTTGTGTAATGTTATTTTCTCCTTATTGAACGGAGAGCGTTACTGTTGCATTTTCTACATCTAATTTTTCCTGAGAGTATTCTTGTTGCCTGTGTACGCATTTTATGTCCGCATTTCTTACAAACGAAACGGTTTGCAAAAAGTCTTGCTTGTGCTACTGGTATTTTTGTTGCCATTTAGAGGACCCTCATTATTACTTTCTTGCCTTCAATATTCCAATATTCAACTTGTTTTTCCGGGACAAGATCAGATTTAATTTCTTCTAAGAAAGGGATGTCTACTGTCTCATAAGATTCTAAGTCCATTACACTTGCACTGGTGTCTCCGACAGATAAAACTTGTGCTTTTTTCTTCTCAACAAGAGGGACTTCAAACCTTTCATGTCCAGGAACTGCTAAAACTCTCTTCTTTCCAGAGAATATTTCGATTGCTTCTATTCTACATTTTGCATGTCCGTGCTTTCCTGTCTTTGAAATATCATTAGATTTTACAGTTGCTGCTTCTCCTTCAAGAGTGATAACTGTCCCTGGTTTTGCTTGTGTTGCGTCAATTAATTTTAAAACCATATTTAAGTTCTGTAAGAAATGTTTTTAAAGGTTTCTAAGTAATTCTTTTAATGAATAATGAAGAAAAGAAAGACGTAAAATCTAAGGTTTTAGTTAAAAAAGGAGATTTTATAGAATTGAAGTTTACTGGATATAGTAATGGGCAGATCTTTGATTCTAATATTCCAAGTGATTTAAAAGAAATTGCTCCGAAAGCTGAGCCACAAGAGATGATTGTTGCGATTGGAGAGGGAATGGTTGTTAAGGGATTAGACGAAGCATTAGAAGGAAAGAAGATTGGAGAAAGGTATGAAATTGATGTTCCTTCTAGAGAAGCCTTTGGTCCAAGAAGAAGAGATCTCGTTAGAATTATTTCTTTGAAAAACTTCACAGATCAAGAAATTAATCCTCAGCCAGGAATGGTTTTGGCGTTAGATAATCACCTTGTTAAGATTTTAACGGTTTCTGGAGCAAGAATTACAGTTGATTTTAATAATCCTTTAGCTGGAAGAGACCTAGAATACAGGTTTGAAATTGTTAAGATAGTTACTGATGATGAGAAGAAAGCAAAGGCATTATTTGAAATTTTGTTTAAATTCGTTCCTGAATTTGAAGTTAAAGACAAAATTATTGTTAAGGGGCCAAAGATTCTTGAAAAAGTTGTTGAAACTTATTCTGAGAAATTCAAGAAGTTGATTGGGAAAGGAATTGGTTTCGAATTGAAAGAAGAAAAAGCAGAGGAAAAGAGCAAGACAGAAAATTGAAATAGTAAGGGATGTACAACAATCCTTATAAATCATTCTTGTATCGTTTAGGTGAGGTGCTTATATAATAAAAGATGGCAGAAATTATGCTGGAAAATACAGGAGAACCACAAGGAAGTAGCATTGATCATGAGCTTGAAACGCTTCTTCAGAAACAGGCTGCTCGTGTAAAGGTAATTGGATGTGGAGGTGGAGGTGGAAATTCTGTAAGTAGAATGAAAGAGATTGGTATTAAAGGGTGTGAGATTATTGCTATTAATACTGATGCACAAGACTTGCTTTATACTAATGTTGATGCTAAGATTTTAGTTGGGAGAGAATTAACACATGGATTAGGAGCCGGAAGTAATCCAAAAATAGGAGAAGAAGCAGCAAAAGAATCAGAACAAGAGATAAAGAAAAAACTTACGGAGACAGATCTTGTATTTATTACATGCGGTTTAGGGGGAGGAACCGGAACTGGAGGAGCTCCTGTTATAGCAGAAATTGCTAAGAGGTCTGGAGCCCTAACAATTGGAGTTGTGACTTTACCATTTACAGTTGAAGGACATAAAAGGATAGAGAATAGTCAATATGGTTTAGAAAAGATGGCTGCAATATGTGATACTTTGATTGTTATTCCTAATGATAAATTGTTAGAATTAGCTCCTGAATTGCCTATTCATACGGCATTTAAAGTTGCTGATGAAATTTTAACAAATGCTGTTAAAGGTATTACAGAATTGATAACAAAGGCTGGGCTTGTGAACCTTGACTTTGCCGACGTAAAAGCAGTTATGTCTAATGGGGGAGTTTCCTTGATTGGAATAGGGGAATCTGATTCTCAAGATAGAGCAAAAGAAGCTATTGAAAAAGCAATGAACAATCCGTTGTTAGATGTTGACATGAGTAATGCTTCTGGAGCTTTGATTAACATTACTGGGGGGAATGATTTAAGCTTAGATGAATATAAGAAAATAATGGAGATTGTTGGATCTAAAGTAAAGCCCGATGCAAAGATAATTTCTGGAGCCCAGATAAGTGCTGATATGGAAAATTCTATTAAAATTTTAATAATTGCCACAGGGGTTAAGAGTGACCAGATTACTGGTGTTTCAGATCAGCTAACAAAAACACAGGCAAACGAATTAGAGGAAGAATTAGGAATTAGATTTGTTGAGGAATAAAATGAAAAGGAAATATGAAGATGAGACAAAAAGACCTTATGATGTGTTAAATGAAAGACAGATTGATAGATTGGGAGGGATAGATAATCCTAGTTTGAGGTTAAGAATTGAACAAGACATGCTTGATGAGAATGAAAGAATTCATAATCTTGGAAGGGAATAGTTTTTTAAAGAGGTTTTTTCTAAAGTGAGTATGGGAATTGGACAAAAGTTAGGAAGTTTTTTTGTACAGAGTAAGAGGGTTTGGCACTTATTGAAAAAGCCGAGTCAAGTAGAGTTTAGTACAATTGCAAAGGTATCTGCTCTTGGAGTTTTAATTATTGGAGCAATTGGTTTTGCTATTTCAGATTTGATGAAAGTTATCGGAAGATTATTTGGATGATAAAGTTTAAATAACCCTTTTTCTGAAGAATATTGTCGATTAACTACATCCAGAAGTCATATGTTCTATGGACTTTCTGGCCTAATGTAGGAGGCACAAATGGAACTGAAGAAAGCACTTGAAACTTTGAGAGCAGATAAAGAAAGAAAATTTGATCAAACTGTAGACTTGATTGTGAATTTTAAAGGAGTTGATTTGAGAAAGGACGCTGTTAATATTGTTATTAATTTACCTAACAAGATTAAAGAAAAGAAAGTTGCTGCTTTCTTTAAGGAAAAGAGTAAATTGGTTGATACAATTACAGAGCCTGAATTTAAGAAGTACGGAGAGAAAACTGCTCTGAAAAATATTGTTAAGAAATATGATTTCTTTATAGCGGAAGCAGGATTAATGCCAAAAGTAGCTACGAATTTTGGAAAAGTGCTTGGGCCTGCTGGAAAAATGCCAAGTCCTCAACTTGGAATATTAGGAAAAGTTGGAGATGCAGAGATTAAAGAAGTTCTCGATAGAATAGAAAAGAGTTTGAAGATAAGAGCTAAAGAAGCAAGTGTCAAGGTTGCTGTGGGGAAACAGAGTATGAAAGATGAAGAGATTATGGAAAATATTCAAAAAATTTATGAAGGGATCGTTAAAACTCTTCCTGCTAAAAGAGATAATCTAAAGAACGTTATGGTTAAATTAACTATGAGTAAACCGATTAAGGTGGAGATTAAATAAAATGGCTAAGAAGGAAGAAAAAGTAGAGAATAAGGATGAGAAGAAAATTTCTAGTGTTCCAGAATATAAGAAGAAACTTGTTTCTGATTTAACAAATAAGATAAAAGAGAGCAAGACTGTTTTAATTGCATCATCTAAAGGAATTCCAGGAAGTCAGTTTCATTTGATAAAGAAAAAGTTAAGAGAGCAAGCTGAAATGATGGTTGTTAAAAAGAGTTTATTTTTAAGAGCAATAGAGAGCATTGAGAAAGGGGCTTTACAGAATATAAAAGAAAAAGTTGGAGCAGATATTGTTATTTTCTTTTCTAATTTAGATGCATTTGAACTTTCTGGTTTATTGACAGAAAATCAAAGTCCTGCTAGAGCAAAAGCAGGAGATATTGCTCCTGAAGATATTAATGTAGAACCAGGACCAACAGAATTGATGCCAGGGCCTGCGATTTCTGAACTTTCTGGAGCAGGCCTTAAAGTTGCTGTTGAAAATGGTAAGTTAGCAATTAAGAAAGCACACACAATTGTTAAAGCTGGTGAAAAGATCGATGGAAATGTTGTGAGTGTTTTAGGAAAGTTGGGAATCACGCCAATGAAAGTTGGTTTTGAGCCTATTGCGGCTTATAGTTCTAGTGATGATACAACTTATTTTGATATTAAGATAGATAAGGAAGGAACATTAGATGCACTAAGAGAAGCTATTGGGAAGAGCCTTAACCTCAGTGTTAGTTTAGGATATGTTAATTTGAATAATGTTGGATTCTTTATTGCTAAAGCTGGGGCGGAAGCACAAGCCCTAGAGAAGTTAATTGGAACAGAAGAGAAGCCTGTTGAGGAAGAAAAGAAGGAAGAGAAAGTTGAGGAAGAGAAAAAGGAAGAAGTAAAAGAAGAAAAGACTGTTGAGGAAAAGAAAGAGGGGAAAAATGATAACGATGATAAGGGAGGAACTGAATAATGGAATATGTATATGGAGCTTTGCTTTTGCATAAGTTAGGACAAACAGTGAACGAGGAAAGTTTGAAAAAGGTCATAAGTGCTACTGGAGCTGAAGTTGACGAAGCTAAGATCAAAACTTTACTTGCAGCTTTGAAAGATGTTGATATTGAAGCTGAATTGTCAAATGCAAGTGCTGTTGCTAGTGCTGCCCCTGCTGCTGGAGCAAGTGGAGGAGCTGAAGGCGGAGAAGCGAAAGCAGAAGAAAAGGAAGAAGAAGAGAAGCCTGCGGAAAGCGCAGCTGGTTTAGCAAGTCTTTTCGGATAAATTTTTTTATTGTTTAATATCTGAAGAGAATTACCTAGTTTTTAGTGGTAAATTTAGAAAGGTTTAAAACCTAGTTTCTTGAAGAAATTTCATGGAAGATGGAAAGATTAGAATTGAAGATCTGTATGAAGATGGAAAGGAAGTAAATGTAAATAGAAATGTCTTTCTTCATTCTGTAAATAGAATTGAGAGGTTACTTGGAGTTAAATCACAAAATTATGATTTTGAATTGTCACATCAAGAACATAATGAGTGCCCCTATGCTGTGGGTTTTGTTGATTTTCCAACTGGGGAAGTTCATCTTCCTGAGAGATGTCATGAGGCTTTCGTTTTACATGAAGGAACACATTGGGTTTTGGGAAGTAGAAATATGGTATTTAATGGAGATAAACTTGATTTATATCACCATTTAATTGAAGAATCTTTGGTTGAATTGGCTGTTGCTGATATATTAAAATATAAATTTCCAAGCGGTGTTGATTTTATTGGAGATCCTAGAAAAATGAGTAAGAGAGTTATAGTCTCTAGAGTTCAATCTAAAGATCCTTCAAATAGATTTCTTTTAAAACATAGATTTTTTGAAGATGCTTATTTGAGAGGAGACCTTGATGCTATCAAGAAAATGGGAGAAAACATGCAACAGGATTTAGTAGAACTTTCTTCTTGGGAGAGTAATGGAGATCAGATTGGAATAAGAAAAATTGTTGCATCTTTAGCGTTATCTAATTCTTCTTATTTATATAGAAATAGAGTTATACCTGAGAGATTATATAGCGAGATTATGAAAAGAAATGCTAATGTCTCAGCGAGGGATTTTTATTTTGATAACTTAGTTCCTTTGATAAGAGGTAAGGGCTAGATTTAAAAGGGTAAAATCGGTTAGAATGTTAAGCCAAGGTGGAGAGACTAAAGTCTCAGTACCTCATCTTTCCATATGGTAAGAAAGCCAAGGTGGCGGAGCGGTCTAACGCGTCGGTCTTGAAAACCGATTCCCTCACGGGAGCACAGGTTCGAATCCTGTCCTTGGCGTTTAGGATTCGAAGTGCTAGCAGACAAGAAGTCCGCTGCAACCCTCGTGAGGTTTTCACTCAGGTAATCCTGTCCTTGGCGCTTTGTTAAAATCCAAACAATTCTTTCCAGAAAGAAGAATGATGTTTTTCTGTTTTTATTCTGACTTTTCCGTTTGTGTTTTCTATTTCTCCTGATTCTGAATCGTCTTGAATAGGATAAGATTCGTAAGAAATTTTGGGTTTTGTTTTAAGAATTGGGGCTTGTGAGGCAAGATCTGAATCAACCTTTTTGAGAGCGCGCTCTATCTCATACTTAGAGAAATTTTGATTTAATAAAGCGAATCTAAGAGACTCTTTTGTATATCCTTTTTTTAAATTCTTCTTAATGTAAGATACAATTTCATTCATCGATTTTGAACATGGGAGAGATATATAAATTTAATTAGTTAAGACTTGAAAACACTTCCAACTGTTTTTTCTCTATACGCTTTCAAAAAGGTTATGAAGTAAACTAAAATTAGAGGGCCCAAGATTAATCCTAATGGACCGAAGATAAATAATCCTCCAATCATTCCTACAAATAGAAGTATTGCTGGGTTTTCAGATCTTTTTGCTATTATATATGTTCTTAATACGCTCTCTACTAGTAAGGTTACAAAAATTATGTTTGCTAATAGATAGATGACACCCATTAATTCTTGCCCTGTTGCAAAGAGATAAATTGTTACAGGAATATAGATGAATCCAGGGCCTATAACTGGAATTATTCCTAAAATTATTGCTAATAGAGTTAATACCAAAGGATTTGGAACATTGAAGATAAGTAAAAGAATACCTGCGATTATACCTTGGACTATACCTATTACTACTTGTCCATAAACTATTGAGTCTGTTATTAATTTAAATTGGTTATGTAGTTGTTTGTTTTGGTTTGGATTAAAGGGAGAAATTTCAGAGAGAAAGGTTCTCAGTTTTCCGCCATCTCTTAATGAGAAAAAGAAAACAAATCCTGTTAAAAAGACATGTAAAAGAATTGTAGGAAATGACAAGAAGATATTTGTTAGATAGCCTAAAGCTCCTGCTGTTGATTTGCTTGCGAAACTGTCAAATGCTAATGAGGTTTGAGTTATGAACTGCTCAGATGCTGTTGGAAAAATAGAGGTAATGAAACTTGAAATATTTAAGTTTTGGAAAGCCAAAAACATTTGGAACAATTGCTGCATTATTACAGGTATGAAAAACCAAAGAGGGAGTATAAGGAGAATGATTGCTATTGCTGTAACAATTGCTGCAGAAAGCCAAGGCTTATTTAATCCACAGTCTATTTTCTTATATAACGGGAGAAAGATATAAGCTAAGATTAAACCGCCTATAATTGTTAATGCAATCGGTCTTATAAGGTAAAATACCAAAACTGCTAATAGTAGAATAATCCCTATAATGATTAATTTTTTTATATCTTTATCATTCAGTTCCATTATTATAAAGAGAAAAGAACATATTTAAATCTGCTGAAAAAAAGTTTAAATAGGGCCCTTTTTTAATGTTAAGATGGATAGTTTTTTGAAGAAAGTAATTGATGGGAAAGATATAGAAAGTGTAAAGAGATATTTTCTTAGATTTGGGAAGGGATCTTATGATAGGAGATTTCTAATTAGTTATAATAAAGGAAAAAGAGTGAAAATAAAGGGAAGTTTTGAATGGGCGAATGATTTTGTTGAATTTGTTAGGGAACTTGATAAAGAATTAAAGTTTTCTGGGAAAGTTATGTCTCTTGATAAAATTCCAAACTTGGATGGAAAAAAGAAAGGAGCTAGTTTTGTTTATGATGTGACTGAATCTGATTTGGTAGAATTTGAGAATCCTTATTTTTATCTTGTTGATGTGAAAACTGATGATATAATCTTAAAGATAAAGAAGAGCATACCCAAACCTGGAAAGAATGCAGACAAAATTGATGATAAGTTTTGCTCTCTTGACTTGGATTTAAAGTTTTGGGATAAAGTAAAGGATGTTTTCTTTTGGGGTGTTTCTTCTGCTGATAATGCAAAGAAAGTAGAAATTGAACATACCTTAGAAATAAGTGATGTGGAGATACCAAAAGACGCAAAGCCAGAAGAAGTAAGAGAAAAGTCAATTAGAAAGGGAAAGTTAATTAGAAAGATAACTATCGACGGTAAAGAAGAAGTTAAGACTTATGATTTAGAAATTTGATTCTATTTTATCAATAATTCTCTGAATTTTTGTTTGGACTAAGACTAATTTTAAGGCTGTTGCTACTTAGTGTAAATAATACTATAACCGGAAGGTTTAAATATGAATAATACTAAGTAAGATAAGTTAATACTTCGTAATACGATGAAAAAAAGGATTTCAGCAACAATAGATGAAGAAACGGACAAAGTTCTTGATAAATTAATGGAAAATGAAGATTTTAGAAATAAATCCCATGCTATTGAAAAGGCGATAAAACGGCTTTGGGAGGAAAAGAATGATAAGAGGTGAGATTGGAAGGAGAGGGCAAGCAATAACGATTTGGGTGATAATTGCAATTGCTTTAATTGGAAGTATGATTTTATTCTTTTCAATTGAAAGACCTGGAGTCGAAATTGATATAGGAGAGGGGAATGAATTTTTTCCAAGCAGATTTATAGAAAAATGTGCTCGGGATGCAGTAAATGACGCCGTAGATTTAATGTTGCCTCATGGGGGATTTGTCGACGATAAAAATTCTATAATGTATAATGGAATTAATATTAGTTATTTGTGTTTGAATAAAGGGAATTATGGGCCTTGTGTGAGTCAGCATCCTAGTTTGTTAAATGATTTGAAAGAAGAAGTTATTAGAAATTCTGAAGAGAGGATAGGAGTGTGTTTTGATTTGTTGAAAGAAGAAGTTGAGAGTAGGTGGGGGACAATTACTATTGGAGAGATGAATAATGAAATTGATTTTGCCTTTAATAGAATCTTTTTAACAATTAATAGAAAAATTGTTATAGAAAAGCAAGGGAATACGGAGAGGTTTGATAAGTTTGATATAGAGATAATCAATTCCTTGTATGATCTTGCCCTTATAGGAAATGAGATATCAAGTGAAGAAGCAAAGTATTGTTATTTTGAGTATGTTGGGTATAATGTTTTACATCAAAGGTTTGATATTGAGAAAACAACGGTAAATGAAGGAACAAAAATTTATTCGATAAAAGATAAGGAAACAGAAAAGGAAATGAATCTTGCTATAAGGGGGTGTGCTATTCCTGCAGGACTTTAAGATGAAGAAAATAGGAATTGTTATTTTAGAAATCTTTTTGATGGTTAGTATTAGTTTTTCCTTTTCTTATATATTAGGAGATGCATTTGGAGGAATAGAGACTGTTTCTGCTTTGGAACCAAGTGATTTACAGAATGGAGTTTATACTTGTGAAGTAGGTAATGATGGAAGTATTTGTCAAAGTTATCCTGCTTCTGAATGTGCTGAACAATGTCAAACAAATTGTATCCCTGCTCCTAGAGAAGCAACAAGCATTTGTGAAGAAGGGACTTGTTATTCTTCTAGAGAGGGAAGTTGTACTGCGGGGGCAACAAGAGCTGAATGTGAAAGGTCTGGAGACACATGGTTTGATGATCCTTTTGAGAATATTCCTCAATGTAGAGAAGGGTGCTGTATCTTAGGAGATGAAACAAGATTTGGAACAGAAGGACAATGTGAGAAGCAAGGGAGATTATTAGGAATAGAAGAAGAATTTAGACAAGATGTTCAGAATGAACTTTCATGTTTATTGTTAGCAAATGCGCAAGAAGAAGGGGCTTGTGTCTTTACATCGGGTAATGCTTTGGAACAAAATGATTGTAGATTTTTGACGAAAGCAGGGTGTTTACAATCTAATGGAGATTTTTATCTAGAGAGATTATGTTCTAATCCTGATTTGGAAACAAGATGTGAAGCACAATCAAGTAGTAATTGTGTTGAAGGAAGAGGAGAAATTTATTGGTTTGATTCTTGTGGAAACAGAGAAAATATTTATTCTGCAAATAAAGTGCAAAGTTTCAATGATGGATTTGTTCTAAGTAAAGTAGATAGTTGTGCCTTGGGGACGGATTCTAATCCCTTGAGGAATCAAGGGATATGTGGAAATTGTAATTATTTTGGAGGAAGCACTTGTGGAGCGAAGACAAGTAACGAAAAATTAGATGATAGTACACAAGACTTTGTTTGTAAAGATTTGAGATGTGAAGATTCAGAAGGAAATGATAGAGAGAATGGGGAGAGTTGGTGTGGTTATCAAGGAGCAATAGGAGTTGATGAAGGAGCAGGAGGGAAACTTAGAAGTATAGATACTCCAGGAAGTAGACATTTTAGATTAACTTGTTTAGATGGGGAAATAAGAACAGATGCTTGTGCAGATTATAGAAATGAGATTTGTGTTGAGGAGCAAACAGAAAAAGCAGGAGGGGGAACTTTTTCAAGTGCTGCTTGTAGAATAAATAAATGGCAACAATGTCTTGAATATAATACTGAAGTTACAAAAGAAAAAAGAACACAGGATGAAAGAGATGATAAGTGTGAGAGAAATCCAGATTGTTTTGTTAAAGAGATTAATGTTGATGAAGGGTTTAAGTTTAATATTTGTGCTCCAAAATATCCAGAAGGATTTGATTTGGATGTTGAGGCAGACAGTGAAGCTGCGGAATCTCTTTGTGCCTTTGCAAGTCAAAAGTGTACTGTTATTTATGTTAAGAATTCTGTAGGAGATTGGAAATGTAAAGCTAATTGTGATTGTGAAGATTCTGGATTTACTCAACAAATGAATGATCTTTGTATGTCTTTAGGAGATTGTGGAGCAAGTGTTAATTATCAGGGAGAGTTGTCTGAAAGTTATAGAGTTAAAGGATCTTCGAAATTAGGTAGAAGTTATTTATCTAAAATAGAAGAATATTCAGATTATGAAAATTCTCCGAATGATTTTGCTGAAGTTGGAGATATCTCTGATTTTTATGGAACATTAGGAATTCCTGAAGGATTAGGAATGGCTGAATATGAGGGAGAGGGAGGAAGTAATATTGCAGGCGGAACTTCAAAAGTTACTGGACTTATTGGAGTTAGTGCATTGGTAGCGACACATGTTGTTGGGGTTGAGAGTGTAAGTGTATTTGCTTCTTTTCTTGCGGGATCATCTGCAGGAAGCGCGGCTGTAAATCCATTATCAAAGATAATTGGCAGTCTTCTTGGAGGAGAAGGAGGAAGTGCTGCTGCCTTAGGCGCTAATCCTGCTTGGACTGCAGCTGGAGGGGCTTTAGCAGGAGCGGCTGCTGGGGCGGGAGCTGTTTCCCTTTTAATTAGTTTGTTAGGTGTCGGGCCTGGATTGACAAAGGCAGAAGCATCTTCATTAATTGGAGCCGGAGGAGTTGCAGGGGCAGTTGCGGGAGCGGCTGCGGCCGCTAGTGCAGGAAGTGCTGCATCTTTAAGCGCTATAGCTGCGGGAACTAAAGGAGCTATTGTGGGGGCTGGGGGAGCTACACTTTCTGTTGGAACAGCAGGCCCTGTTGCTGGAATTCAAGTTACTGCGGGAGCTGGGGGTGCTTCTATAACAGAGGCTGGGGGAGCTACATATGCTTTGGCTGCTGGAGAATCTGTGACTGCTACTGCTGGGAGCACAGTAACTGCTACTGCTGGGAGCACTATAACTTCGACTGCGGGCGGAGTTGCTACAGTTACTGAGGGGGCTGTTGCTCCTGCTGCAGCGCCTGCTGGGGGAGCAGGATTGTCGGCGGCGACGATTGCAATTATAGCAATAATAATAATTGTTGTGTTGCTTGTTGTGATGAAACTTCTTGGAGTTGGAGATACGAAGAAGAAGACTGTGCAGTTTACATGTCAGCCATGGCAAGCTCCTGATGGAGGATCTTCCTGTTCCAAATGTGGGCAAGATGGATTTCCATGTTCTAGATATGCTTGTGATTCGTTGGGGAAGACATGTGAATTAGTTAATGAAGGAACTGGAGAAGATGTATGTATAAACATTGCTCCTGATGATGTTACTGCTCCTTCAATAAGTCCTCTTGATAATGTTTTAACTCCTGGATTTGAGTATGCTGATGTTAGTAATGATGGATTCAAGATTGAAAGAATTGATGAGAGTATCAATGAAGGATGTGTTTCTGGAAGTGATAATCTTGTTTTCGGGCTTGAATTAAATGAGCCAGGAACATGTAGGTTTGATGTTTTGCATACTGATAACTTTGATGAAATGGAATTTGATTTTGGAATTAATAGACTGTTAAAGAAAAATCATACTCAAGTGTATAATGTTCCTAATCTTGAGAGTTTAGGATTGCCAGGATATGATCCTGATAGAAAAGTAGATCATAACTTATTTACAAGATGTAAGGATGCTAGTGGAAATGAAAATGTAAGAGAATATACAATTAACTTCTGTGTTAAGCCAGGGAGAGATTTGACAGCTCCTCATATTACTTCTAGATTTCCAGAGACAGAGTGGGTTAATACTACTGTAAGTGAATTGAATGCATCGATATTTACTAATGAGCCTGCTGAGTGTAAATTCAGTTTGGCTGACAAGGATTACGATTTAATGGAAAACGAATTTGATTGTCAGAACGATTTGGAGGACCGTGTCCTGCAAGGATGGGGATGTGAATTTAATTTGGATATTTCGGAAATGGAAGAACCTGAAAACAGAGTTTATGTTAAGTGTAAAGATCAGCCCTGGCTTATAGAAGATAATGGAAATGGATTGAGTGCTATAAGAGTTGACGAAGGAGAAGGTAATGAAAGAATAGTTGAATTAGATGAAAGAAGAGAAAGAAATACCAATACAGAAAGTTATCAATATGTTATTAGAAGAAGTCAATCTGGTTTGATAATTGATGAGATTTTGCCTGTTGACGAGTCTGAATTAAGATTTGGAGTTGCTCCGGGAACAGTGAATGTGAATGTTAAAACTTCTGGGGGAGTAGATGGGACTTCAACTTGTAGATATGCTATTCAATCAGATACTTATTTGCCTTTAGTTGGAGATACTTTTGTTCCAGGAGGAATTAGTGAGCATAGTGTGCCTTTACAATTATTTAATGGGAATCATTTGCTTTATGTCGAATGTACTGATGTTGGAGGGAATATAGCTTCTGGATATTCAGAGTTTAGTGTTGTTTTAGATACACAAGCTCCAAGAGTTACAAGAGTTTATGATAGGTCAGGGGAATTAGTTTTGATTACTGATGAATCTGCTGAGTGTTCATACATTACTGGAGAAGATGGAGGAAGAGCAAATAAGTGTAAATTTAACTTTGATGGAGAGGGAACAACGCAAATGAATGGAAATGAGAAGATCCATACAGCTACATTTGATGATAGGGGAACGTATTATATAAAATGTAAAGATATGTTTGATAATAAGCCAGGAGATTGTAATATAGTTGTTAGGCAAGGAATAGCATAAAATGGAAAGAGAAAAAAGTTATAAACTAAGAAAGGGTAAGATAGACATGAGGTTTAGGGGAAAAAGAGGGATGAATAGGAGTGGACAGGTTACTTTATTTGTCATTATAGCTATTGTGTTAGTTGCCGCAGTTGTTATTGCTTTTGTGTTTTTTCCGAGTATTGGGGAAACTATAACTGGGACAGAGTTTAGTCCTCAAGGATTTCTTAGAAATTGTGTTTCTCAAGATTTAAGAACGAATGTTGATTTTCTTGGAACACAAGGAGGGTATGCAGATCCTGAAGGATTTATATTATATGAGGGAAATAAGGTGAAGTATTTGTGTTATACTTCAGAATATTATGATACTTGTACTGTTCAAAGTCCTATGATAAAGTCAAAGTTTGAAAGAGAGCTTAATTCATTAGTTGAAAATAAGGCAAATGATTGTTTTGAAAGTTTGCAAGAAGAATATGAAAGTAGAGGATTCTCCATCTCTAGTGGAAAGGGAAAAAGTAATGTGAAAATAATTCCTGGAGCAATAAGATTTGAATTTGAAACTCCAATGACTATAATTAAAGAAACTACGAGGACTTTTGATGGTTTTTCTGTTGATTTAAACAGTGAAATGTATGATTTGCTACTAACAAGCCAAAGTATTATAGATTTTGAATCTACATTAGGAGATTCTGAAACTTCACTTTATATTACATATTATCCTGATTTGAAAATAGAGAAGAATAGACTTGGAGATGGAAGTACGGTTTATAAGTTATCAAATGTTGTTACAGACGAAGAATTTACATTTGCCTCAAGGAGCCTTGTATGGCCTCCAGGATATGGTATAGAATGATAAGAAAAAGATATGGATTAGGGATTGTACTTTTGATTAGTTTGGTCTTTCTTATACTTGGGACTCAAACAGCTTTTGCTGCAGAGATTGTTTCTACTTCAGATGTTACTGTTTGTTGTGAAAAAACACAATCAGGACTTTATTGTCAAAATGCACCTATAGAAGAATGTAGTTCTGAAGTAAATCCGAATACTAATGAATTTTATAAACAGGCGCCTACAAATTGCGAAAGTACTAGTTTTTGTAGAGAAGGAACTTGTGTAGATTCTATAGAAGGAACGTGTTCGGGAAACACACCAGAACTTGTTTGTAATAATGACGGAGGAGTCTGGTTTTTAGAAGAACCAGCACAGTGTTCTTTAGGATGTTGTGTTTTAGGAGATCAGGCAGCTTTTGTTACATTAACAAGGTGTAAGGCATTAAGTGCAGATTTAGGATTACAAACAAATTATAGAAATGATATACAAGATGAGACTCAATGTGTATTGTCTGTGGCTGGACAAGAAAAAGGAGCCTGTGTATTTGACTTTGAGTTTGAAAGGACATGTAGATTTACTACAAGATCTATTTGCTCTCAAGGAATAGATACGACAGGAGTTGAGGGAACAAGCACTATTAGTGGAGAGTTTTATCCAGATAGATTATGTACTGATGAAGAGCTTGGAACTAATTGTGGACCTACTGAGAATACTATTTGTGTTCCTGGAAAAGATGAAGTGTATTTTGTAGATACTTGTGGGAATGCAGGGAACGTTTATGATGCAGCTAAAACATTTAATAGAGATTCGGAATATTGGGCAAATGTGAAAACAAAGGCAGAATCATGTGGAGCAGATAGTGATAACGCAAATGATGTCGATTGTGGAAATTGTAATTATTTGTTAGGAAGTTTTTGTAGGGATGCAAGTAAAGAAAATGCAAATCCGAGAATGGGAGATTATATCTGTGCTGATCTTAACTGTCAAGATACTAGTAATGGAGAAGATTATAAGCATGGAGAGAGTTGGTGTATTAATTCTGATATAGGAACTGTGGATTTAGGAGATAATTCTGTAGGAAGTAGATTTTTCAGACACTTATGTATTAATGGAGAAGAAGTTGTAGAATCTTGTGATGATTTTAGGCAACAAACTTGTGTAGAAGATGAAATAGAGACGAGTTTGGGGACATTCAGTCAGGCTGCTTGTGTGGTAAATAGATGGCAAGAATGTTTTGTTCAAGATGATAAAGAAGATTGTGAAAATACTGATAGAAGAGATTGTTTGTGGAAGGAAGGGAAATTTGATGTTGTTACATTGAATAAGAGCCAGAAGAAAGGAGTTTGTGTGCCTTCAAATAGTCCAGGCTTTAAATTCTGGGAAGGAGAAGAGACACTAAGCATATGTGCCCAAGGGAATGCTCAATGTATTGTTACATTTGAAAAGAGTCTTTTTGGAGATGAAGAATGTTCAGATAATTGTGAATGTTTAAAAGACAGTTGGGAAAAAGATCATGCTGAGCTTTGTTCTGCTTTGGGAGATTGTGGCCCTGGAATTAACTGGCAAGGTCAAGCTGGTTTTAAGAAGGGGTATGAGGTTGATGTTACAAAGTTGAAAGAGAGAGAGTAATTTAGATCGTGGAATTCAATTTTTCTAAAAGATTTTCAAATTCTTTTCCTACGATTCCATGAACTTCTGCTCCTTGTTCTAATGTTTCAAGAGCAGCTGCCCAACATCCAACGCAGTGCATTCCATTTTCAAATAAAGTTCTTCTAATCTCGTCTGCTTCCTTGGGGAATTTAGTGAGAATTTTTTCAATTGTCATGTCTCCTTTTATTTTCTTTTTCATTTTCCACTAAAGTGTTTTTCGTTGTAATATCTTAATAATTCTTCTGCTTCTGGAAGACAGTTTTTGTCTTGGGCACCTATCTTCGTTCTTTTTTGTAATTCATCCAGGGTTTTAACTCCATGTAGGGCAGCTTCTTCTATGTCTTTATCAGTTATGTTAAGAATTTTGTCTACAACTTTTATTTTAGTTTCATCAATCTTATCAAATTGATTTGTTTTTTTGTAATAATCATTGACTGCTTCTCTGAATGCTTTATCAGCTAAAACAGAGCAGTGGAACTTTCTTGCTGGAAGTCCATCAAGTCTGTCTACTATATTTTGAGGTTTTATTTTTAATGCTTCATCTATTAGTAAACCGCCAGATTCTGTTACCATAACTGAAAACATTGATGTTGCTGCAATAGCAGAGGCGCATCCAAAAGTCTGCCACTTACAGTCTGCGATTTTGTTATCTTTTACTTTAATCCACATTTTCATAACATCTCCGCAAGCAGGGGAGCCTTCTATTCCTACTCCATCTGATGCTTGTGCTATTTCTTTAGCTTCTTCTTGAGTTTTAACAAAGTTCTTTGGCTCAAAGAAATGATCTTTTACAGTTTGGGAATAAAACCAACCTCCTTGTTTAGATTCTATATCATACATTTTTTACCTCATTCAAAGAAAGGATTACTGGAGACATTCCTCTTAGTTTTTTGATTATTGAAGGCATTAAAGCAATTACTTTTTCTAAATCTTCTTTTGTTGTATCTTTACTTAAAGTAAATCTCATACTTCCATGTGCAACTTCATATGGCCTTCCCAATGCCAAGATGACATGACTTGGATCTAAAGATTTAGAAGTACATGCAGAGCCTGTTGATGCACAAATTCCTTCTTCTGTGAGCATCAGTAAGATTGATTCTCCTTCTGCGTTTAGAAAAGTTATGTTCACATTATTTGGAACTCTTTTTTCTTTATCTCCGTTGAGAAAAGAATCTGGAATTTCTAATAATTTTTCGATTAAGTAATCTCTGAGTTGAGAAAGCCTAGTTGTATAATCTTCTTTATTTTTTTGGGACATTTCTAACGCTTTAGCAAACCCCACAATTGCAGGAATGTTTTCTGTTCCGCTTCTTAATCCAAATTCTTGTCCTCCTCCGTGGATTAATGGACTCAGAGATACCGAAGATTTTCTATACAGGCAGCCGATTCCTTTAGGACCGTATATTTTTGATCCGTTTAAACTCAGAAGATCAACTCCTAAAGATTCTACATCTAAAGATTCTGAATTTCCTGCTTGACATGCATCAGTATGGAGAAGTATTCCCTTTTCTTCTGTTATTTTGGATATTTCTTTAATTGGTTGTATTGTTCCAATTTCGTTGTTTGCGTACATTACGGAAACTAAGATTGTGTCTTTTCTTATTGCTTCTTTTATTTTGTTTGGATCAACAATTCCATTTGGTTCTACTTCTACAAGTGTAATTTCAAAACCTTGTTCTTTAAGAAAATCTAAGGTGTCTAAAACTGCATGATGTTCTATTGTTGTTGAAATTATATGCTTACCTTTATCTTTGTATTTTTCTGCTACTCCTTTTAGAGCCATATTGATTGATTCTGTTCCGGAGCCTGTAAAGATTATTTCCTTAGGGAAGCAGTTGAGAATTCTGCTTACGCGGTCTCTTGAACGGTTTAAAGCTTGAGCGGCTATTAAGCCTTTATTATGCATGCTTCCTGCATTTCCATATTCTTCGGAGAAATAAGGTTCCATTTCGTTGAAGACAGATTTATCTAAGGGAGTTGTTGCTGATGTGTCAAGATAAATTGTTTTAGTCATTTTTTTGTATATTGCATGTGTTTTGGCAATTCATTTTGGTGTGATTAAAGGCTGCTTCTAATATTGGGGAAATTGTCTTGTTGTTTAATGAATATATTTTTCTCTTTCCTTGTCTTTCTGAAAGTAAGATTTTACAATGGACTAATTTCTTTAATTGGTGTGATACATTACTTTGTTCATTTCTTGTTTTTTCAACTATTTCGTTTACACTTAATGGTTTTTCTATTAGAGATGTGATTATCGCTAATCTTGTTCTATCTGAGAAGTTTTTGAAAAAGTGTTCACATGAATGGATATTCATATGTTTATACATCTTGGGAATTTAAATACTTTATTATTCCCTTAAAACCGAAAGTTTAAATACTCAATTTTAACTTAAATTTTCATGAAAGGAAAAACATTACCTATATTGGGATTGGCTGCAGCTTTAAGCTTAGCTAGTTGTGATGCAGTGATTATTGGAGGATCGGTACTTGCAGCATCTAACAAAAGAGCAGAAGCTGAAAGATATAGAGCAGATATGGAATACAAAGCGAGAATAGACGCTTCTAGATTAGCAAGGGGAGAATCTATAGCAACTGTTTCTTTTGGAAATATTGATGTTAATTATAATGCTGTTGAGCAAGGACAAAGAGGAATTAGACTTTCTCCTAATTTTGTTATTCATAATCAAAGAGGGAGAGATACAATGTTAAATGTTTATTTTTATCACGAAAATGGAGAGAGCCTATTAGATAGAGATGGTTTATTTTCTACTTCAAATGGGAAAGTTGCTGCGGGGGGAGAAATTCTTACTCCTAGTTGGGGCAATGCTAGTTATACGGATCGTTCAGTCTTTCTGCCTAGTTCTCAATTAGATCTTGGAAATCCGGAGGGAAATCCTAGAGAATATAAATTGAAGTGTTTTGTAATGTTACAGGATGTGAACTCAGGGAGACCGCAAACAATTGGAAGAAGTAAGTGGGTTTATTTTAATTACAAAACAAAATAGTTTTACTGATTAAATAAATGGGCCTTTCTCATAATATTTATAAGTGATGATTCTCTAATTAGTCTATGCAGAAAAAGAGGGAAAAAGGATTAATTAGAAGAGTCGCGGTTTTTGAGATCATTTTGCTTGTGAGCTTTAGTTTTGCGTTTGCATTTATTTTATCTGGGGAGATACAAAATGCTAGTGCTCTTAGATTTACTCTTCCTAAGGGTTCCCTTAGTAGGGGGCGTTCTGTAACCTCTGTTGGGCCTACTAAAACTGGATCGATTGTGGGGAGCCTTAATAATGATAATATCTTAAAAGTTCCTGGGGGAGCTGGGAGTCTTCCTGCTGCTGGGGCTGGAGGCGATATTGCGGCTGCGGCTGTTGCGAATCCATATAGTGAGGGGAGCTTGCTTGGACTGACTGAGTTTTCTGGGACTGCAGGGCATCTTGCTAGTGGTTTGAGTTGGGGAGTTGTTGTTGCAGGAATTGCATTAATGGTTGGGAATTTTCTTGGATTGGATGATGATCAAAGTAATGCTCTTGCTATAGCCTCTTTCGGGGGAGTTACAGCTGGAAGAATTGCTTATAGATTAATTGTTGAAAGCTCATTAAAAGAAGGTATAGAAGGAGGACTTACTGCTGCAAGGAGTGCTGCTTTGGGACCTTCTTTGTTGGTGACGGCAGCAGTTGGTTTTGCGATATTTTATTTTCTGTATAAGGAGAAGAGTAAGAAATTAGTATCATTCCAGTGTTTGCCTTGGGAACCTCCTGTTGGAGGAGAGAAATGTGAGGAATGTAATAAAGATCCGCTTAGGCCTTGTAGTGAATACAGATGTAAAGCATTAGGACAAGCATGTGATATTTTAGATCCTGGAACAGAAG
>NZBT01000014.1 GCA_002688015.1 Candidatus Pacearchaeota archaeon | reverse complement strand
CGCTTCTCCCTGGAAGAACTATCACCTTCTGACCTATTTTCATAATACCAGTCTCGATCTTTCCAACAGGAACAGTACCGATACCAGTAATTTCATAAACATCTTGAATTGGCATTCTCATAGGCAAATCAGTAGGTTTCTTAGGCTCTTCGAAAAGATCTAATTGTTCCCACAAAGTTGGACCCTTATACCAAGGCATATTAGTCGATTTTTCTTTAACATTATCTCCCTTCAAACCAGAAACCGCCAAAAAAGTAGTCTTTTCAGCATCAATTCCAACAACCTTAAGCAATGCAGATACATCTTCTTTAGCTTTATTGAAAGCTTCTTCTTTATAGTCAACAGTATCCATCTTGTTAATATTCACAGCGATTTCCTTAACTCCCATAGTTCTTAACAACCATAAGTGCTCCTTAGTCTGAGGCTGTACACCTTCCTTAGCAGCAATTGTCAAGAAAGCAGCATCTGCCTGACTAGCTCCTGTAATCATGTTCTTAACAAAATCCTTGTGGCCTGGTGCATCAATTATTGTAATAGATCTCTTAGGTGTTACAACCTTCTTATATGCTAAGTCAATAGTAACTCCTCTTTCTCTCTCTTCCTTAAACTTATCCATGTAATATGCGAATTCAAAACCAGGTTTTCCATGCTTCTCAGCCTCTTCCTTCAATTTCTTTAACTCTTGTTCTGGAAGTTTCCCAGCTTTAAACATAAGGTGACCTATCGCTGTACTCTTTCCATGATCAACGTGCCCAACAAAGGCAACATTTATGATTGGTTTTTCTTTAGCCATTTTGTAAAGTCACTTATCCCAGAGGGTATTTAAATCTTACGATTTAGAAGGCTTTATAGAAGAGAAATTATTTAATTATTCATCTTTTTCAAGAAGTTTCTCAACCTTTCCAATTGAAACTCTAAAAATTTTTGGAATCGTATTGATAGAATGGGAATGATAATTAGAAGTTATTTCTCCACCATAATCAACAATATTTAGAAAGTGGATGATCATCACTCAATTCAATCTCTCTTTCCTGTCTTTCTTCAGCAACTTTGTTCTCAAATCCGTCTCCTTGTTTTCTCTTAGGACTCAACTTAATTTGGCCTAATTCCTCAGCAATAAATTTCTCTACCTTTTTACTCATAGAAATTCCATGTTCCTTACAATGCTTACTAAACTCACCATATATCTCAGCATCTATGTTAAATGTTTTAAGTGCCAAATTTGATTAAACTTTTCTAAAGTTTACCCTCTTTTTATATTAAATAGAGTTATTTAACATTAATAAACCTTTCTCTATCTATCCTCGATAAAACACCTCAAAAACAGTTATTAAATGTTATTTAACATTAATAAAGAAATTAAAACTACTGATTTTCAGAAAGACCCTTTCTATCTCTAATCTTCTTAACAACATCTTCCTGAAGAGAAGCAGGCAATTTCTCGAATTTCTGATCCATTAAACTGGAAACACCACGTCCTTCCGTCTCGGAACGCAAGTCATTACTCCATCCTATCATTTCACTAACTGGAATCTTTGCTTTAATAACAACACTCTGATTTTCCTGCTCAACATCTTCTAAAACTCCACGCTTTGAAGAAACTAAAGCAGTCAAAGATCCCATAAAATCAACTGGAGCTTCAATCTGATGTGTCTGAATTGGCTCAAGTAAAGCAGCTCCTGCTTTCTGCATTGATTCAAAAATTCCTTTTCTAACACAAGGATAAATCTGAGCTGGCCCTCTATGCATATGATCAACGTGCAACTTAGCATCATGCAAAATAATTTTAGTCTTTGTCAATGGCTCTTTTGCCATTGGCCCAGCATCTACCACAAGTCTCCATCCGTCCAAAATAGATTCAATAACTTCTCCTAATATTACAATACCTCTTGTTCTATCTTCAAACAAGTTCCCCTTATAAATTTCTTTAACTTGTCTTGCTTCATCATTACTCATTCCCTTCTCAGACAAGACAGCCCAAACTTCCTCTGCCTTCTTTCTTAATTTCCCATCTGCTAGCTCCCCAGATTCTATGGCCTGATAAACTTCTTCTTCTAAAGGTTCAATTGAAAAGAAAAGGATGTTATGTCCGTTCGGAGTTCTAGATTGCACAGCCTCACTTTCTCCAGTAACTGCTTCTCTATAAACAATTATTGGAGATCCAGTCTTAACATTCAAATTCTTCTCTGTCTTAATTCTATTTTCAATAATCTCCAAATGTAATTCTCCCATTCCGGAAATTAAGTTTTCTCCTGTTTCTTCATTAATCTCTATGTGTATACTTGGATCTTCCTTACCAACTTGTCTCAATACTTCAACTAACTTTGGCAAATCAGCAGCCTTTTCAGCCTCAATACTCTTTGTAACAACAGGCTCGAACAAGTGCTTAATAGCTTCAAATGGTTCTATCTCACCTTTACTTACTGTCTCCCCTGCAAAAACTCCCTTCAATCCTACAATACCAATAATATTTCCAGCTTTAACTTGATCAACTTGAATTCTCTGAGCTCCCTTGTAAATACTTACTTGCTGAACATTAACATTTCTTTTAGCTAAATTCATATAAACAGGCTCTCCAGCCTTTATTGTTCCTGAAAACAATCTTCCGGCAGCAACTTCTCCTGCTTGCTTATCAATAACAATTTTAGTACAAACAAATGCAGGGTCTCCATTAGGATTTGCATTTTTCAAATCCTCTCCAAACTTACTTTCAATATCTCCATGCCAAATCTTTGGAATTCTATATTCTTGAGCAAACTTTGGATTTGGAACGTGATCAATAACCATATCTAAAACAACTCGATGTAACGGCGCCTTTTTTGCTAGTTCTTTATATTTATCATCAGAACCCTCATAAGCTTCTATAACATCTTTAAAGCTCAAGTTATTATCTTTCATGAATGGAACACTCATGGCCCAATTATGAAATGCAGATCCAAAAGCTACAGATCCATCAGCAACATTTACTTGCCACTTTTTACCATATTCTGGCTCTGCAATGTTCTTAATCAGTTCATTAACTTTATTTATGATTCCAACAAATCTCTCTTGCATTTGTTCAGGAGTCAACTTAACTTCCCTAATTAATCTATCAACTTTATTAATGAACAAAATCGGCTTAACTCTTTCTTTCAAAGCTTGTCGTAAAACAGTTTCAGTCTGAGGCATTATTCCCTCACTAGCACAAACAAGAACAATTGCTCCATCAACAGCCCTCATAGCTCTTGTAACGTCTCCTCCAAAGTCAACATGTCCAGGAGTATCAATCAAGTTAATCAAAAAATCTGCATTATCCCAAGTGTGAACCATAGAAACGTTAGCAGAATCAATTGTAATTCCTCTTGTAGCCTCATCTTCGTGAAAATCTAATGTCCTAGCCTTTCCAGCAAGTTCCTCAGACATCATTCCTGCTCCAGCCAATAAATTATCTGAAAAAGTTGTCTTCCCATGATCAATATGCGCAGCAATAGCTATATTTCTAATATGCTCTGGATCTCCCATAAGCTGCGTAACCTTATCTGTGTTCTTATCTGTTGGTGCCATTATATATTCTAATTCAATTGATGAATAGAATTCCTTCATATAAAATTAGGTTTTTAAAACTTCTGTTTACAAGAATTTTTAAACTTCCAATCCATCATAACAAAAGCAAAAAGAGGATGTCAAACGAATCAAGTTCATCATATTGTGGACCCTTTCCTTTAGTTGTAATTCTTTCATTTATTGGGATGTCAGGAATTATATATCACACATATAATATGACTACTCCTCCCAAGATTTCCTATCATGTTCCTCCAGAAGTATCAAAATCATCAAGAGTAGTAGAATCTAACAACAGAAATAATAGGATGTCACAATTACCTAAACTAATGGAAGATAATGGTCTATTTTACTGTCCCATAAGAAAATAATTAATCAAGGACTTTTTCTCAATAAAGTATAAATATTATCTTTTCCAGCATCTTCAATAGACAACTTAACACCTGATTTTGTACTACCATGCACAACTGGAAGATGTTCTCTTACACCTCTATTAAAGTGATATTCAACAATTCTTCCTTTCTCTGGTTGCACAATAATTGAATGTTCAATAATTCCTGATTCACCATCAACTTCTCTTTCATGATACACTCTCAAAAAAACTGTATCTTCATCATCTAACATTGGTTTTTTTGCATCTACATATCCAATAACTTTCTCCAGAGCAACAAATGCTTTCTTCAATCTATTCAAATGCTCACTCTGACTTAAGAAAATTGGTGTAAATTCTCTATATATCATTATTCCATTAAAATGTAGGATTTTATAAATAAATCTATACCCTAGCACTATTATCTAGCAGAATCAGCCTGTTTCTCAGAATCATTTCTCTTTTGAACAGAAAATGATTCCATATTTCCTTCACTTGCTTTTATAATTTCGTCAGCCAAAGATTCAAACATTTTCTTCTTCTTTCCAAAGCATCTTTGATATGATCCTTGAACAATCCATCTTATCGCTAAGTCAACTCTTCTTAAAGGAGAAGCATCCACAGATTGAGGATATCTTGCTCCAGCATGCTCAATAATTGTTATTTCATCTCTAGGACTTCCGTTTTCTATAGCTGTAACTAAAACTTGTAAAGGATTCTTGTTTGTCTTTTTAGCAATAATCTCAAATGCTTGCATAACTGTTTTCATATTTCTTGAATATTTCCCACTTGCCCAAGAAGTAATTATCTTATGCTTCTTTCCAATATGTCCTGGAACTGCTAATCTATTTGCAAGTCTCTCAATAATATTAACTCTCACCTTTCCAAACTTTTCAACATTTCTCCCCTGACTCTTTACCAATAATTTCCCTGACAAATTAATATATGGCACTAAGGCAGGATCCTTTATCTCTATGTTTTCTGCATCATAAAGATCAAATATCTTGAAGTTCCCTTCCCCTTCATTATTTCCTTCTTCCATTTGTATTTCTTGTTCTGCCATCTTATCTTCTATAAACCCTCACTTCTTTAGTTTCATTTCCCATTGAGACCACATCAACACCATAATCTTGATTCTCTTCATCACCAATATCAACACCTAAAGTTATCAAAGGTCTAACATAATTATCAGCAGAATCTGATTCTTCTCCAATTCTAGCAACAACAAGATACTGTCCACAATCTATCTCTCTTAATTTTCCGCTTATAATTTGAGAATCTCCTCCAGAAATTATCGCTCTTTTCTCAACAGTCAATGGCGCTTCTGTCAAATCTGTTAAAATCATCTTCTGGCCTCCACTATAGGTGCAGGCTCAACCTCTTCAGCTGAAGAAATTTCAACAACATAATGTTTTTCCCCCAAATTACTTTTTATCCAGTAAGTTCTATGTCCATCCGTTCTAGTTGGCTGAAGTCTGATTCTTCCTTCAGGACCATATGGACTTGATAATATTTTACAAGGGTCACCTGTAAAATTTCCATCTTTTTCAGAAACAGAATGTAATGTTACTCTCCTTTCAGCACTCTCTGCAGCATCTTGGAAGAATTCTTCAGGATCTACAAGAGTGTTGTCTAATCTATCAAGACTTCGAGCAACTGATACTTCAAAAGATCGAAAAATCCGGCCTCTTTCTATTGCCATAGAATAAGCATCCGATAATCCTTTAACTGTTCCAGAACTCATCTTCTTCCCTTCTCAATCTTTCCACTTACAAGTCTATGTAATGGTTGATCATTTACTTTAATTATTTGAAACCTAATTCCTCTTATATCTCCCTTTGCTCTTCCTTGCTTTCCACCAATTCTCTCAATAACAACTTCATCGTGTTCATCAATAAACTTCTGAGCTAAGTTACCCGGAATGAATGCTCCAACTTGAATACCATTTCTAACTAATTGAACTTTAGCACACTTTCTCATAGCAGAGTTAGGCTGTGCAGCTTCTTTTTGGAATTTTTCAATAACAATCCCCTTTGCCTGTGCAGCTCTTCCCAAAGGATCAGACTTAATCTTAAGATTCTTCATTCTAGCATTGTAAGCCTTCTGGCTCCATCTATCTTTTTTCCTATTTTTCATTAATTTATATGCATTCATTAATCCCATCTTAACTATCCATTAGAATGTTAGTTTAAAAAGCTTCTGTTTCAATGAAACAGAATGCTGCTAAGATCTAAGATCTTGATCTTTCAATCTTCTTTCTGCAATCCGAAGGGTTTTCCAAATCATAAGATAAATAATCTTTTAAATGACCTAAAATTTCCCTAACTTTATTCACAATTAACAATTTTTGTGCATTTGAGCTTTCTCCCCTAGAACCTTGAAAAGAATAATAATATCTGAAAACAGGAAGATCCCGACAATTCTCCCCTAAACCCATAGGACTATTAATTCTATGAGAATTATATCTTTCCATTCTTTGATTAAAGAGATCATTAAAACCAACAGAATCTATTAAATCCGATTCAAAAACCGTTCCCTTTTCTAGATCAATTAAAAATCCATCAATTGATAATTTTCCAGGAACAATAAACACAGCATTCATAATCTTTCCAGTTCTACTATAAGGTGTAGTTTGCTTCCCTACAACAATCTTCACACCATTCAATGAACTCCTTTCTAAGTCAGCCATCATTACTTTCTTAATTCCTTCTTCATCTCGCATAAGAAAAACCCATAAAATGGAATTTATAAAATGTTTGTTTTATTCAAATAAGAATCATACAACCTTTACTTCAATACTGAATGTATCCTTAATAATTTTACTAAGCTCTATAAGCCTTCTTTTATTTCTTCCTATTAAACTAGCTTTACTTTGATTACTTCCAGCAGTAATTATTACCATTCCATCAGAAACTTCAACACTTTTGAATCTAACAGGAGAAACAACATCTCCAATAAATCTTCCAGCATCATATTTATCATTTACTTGGCTTATTATTCTGACTTTTTTCCCAAGTTTTTCCTGCAACTTCTTAATATTAACTGCACTAGGTCCAATGGCCTTTGAAACCTTATCCTTAGGAACAGCAAAGATAATTGTATTATTATAAACAAAACACTTACTTGTCTTCACATGAGAAGCCTTGTCTAATAAATTGATGTACCTCATTGTCTGCATGTTTATTATTGCCATTAGAATGATTGAACTCTTTTGTAAAATTGTCTCAGCAATGTAGTTTATAAAACTTTGTTTTGTTTTAAAAGTTAAAATTATTTCTTCTTCAAAGCCTTGGCCTTATCAGCACCCATTGAACCTTTAACTTCAACTAACAGTCCTGGCAGGCCAGTTCCAACAGGAACAGCTTGATTCAATAGAATATTTTCAATTACAGAATTCAATTCATCTTTCCCGCCCTGTATTGTAGAATTAATAAACTGCTTGTCTGGCGTTTCGAACGTTGCCCTCGCCAAAACGCTTGCCTTCTCAGAAATGATTCCCATTCTTGTAACACCCTTAACAACTCCTGATGAAGTCATCGCATCAGCAACCAGTCTTAAATGTCTTCTATCGATATCTAATCCTTGAGACTCAAGAACTTTCTCAATTTCATCAATTATTGTTCTTCTTGCTGCTTCAATTCCTAGAACATTCGCAACGTCATGAATATCGTTACTTGTTACTTTATCTTTATCAACACCCTTGAATTCTAATATATCTTTTAAGTTACTTCCCGCAGTTCTAACAACATAATCTTTATCAATCTTAGCAACAACAACTTGACTTATACCCTTAAGTCCCGAAATAATGGTTTCCTTTATCTTCTCTTTAAGTTTATAGATTGCTTTAAAGTCAAGATCTTTAGCATCCAAGTAAATTCTTAAGTCAGAACCTTTAACCTCAAATCCTTTATCTTTCAATCTTGTAACAATTTTTTCAGTGCCAACATGAGTACTTCTAAGTGCTTTTGAGTCTAACTCTATAATAATCTTCTTATTAGAAAAGTCTATCTTAACTTCATCAGACACTTCTCTTAGCTTAACTTCTTTTATCTTCTCAGCAAGAACTCTTGAATCCTTCTCGTTATTAATTTCTTTCAAAAGATAAATTTCCATACTTGGAGTACTTGGAGTCTTTCTTGCATCAAATATTTCAATAAGTCTTGGCAATCCAGATGTAACCTGCATTTGCGCAACTCCTGCGTGATGGAATGTTCTCAAAACCATCTGAGTACTTGCTTCCCCAAAACTTTGAGCAGTAACAACTCCTGCAGCCTCACCAGGAGAAATTTTATCATCGGATAAATGCAATTTAGAAATATCCTTTCCATCTTCACCATACATGAATTCAACAATATTCTCAGAAGCATCTCTTACAGTTCCATCATATTCAACTTTCAAGTCCTGTAATGCAGAAACTAGTCTTCTATACAAGTATCCTGACTTAGGCGTTCTCAAAGCAGTATCCATTAAAGCATCTCTTCCAGTAATAGAATTAAAGAAAAATTCTTTTGGATTCATCCCTTTGTAAAAACTAGAACTAATAAATCCTCTTGCTTCAGGAGTTAACTCATGTTTCTTGAAAAAGCTCAAGGTTCTATCATTAAATCCAAAATCAATTCTCCTATTCCATAAACTTTGCTGTCCAATAACACAACCTATTTGGGTGACGTTCAACATGCTTCCCGCAGCTTTAGGGGTAATCATCATATTTACATTTCCATCAGCAGGGAAATGTTGTTTAACAAGATCTCCAACTTCAGTTCTAACTTCATTTAACACTTGCATTATTTTAGTTTCTCTTGTCTCATCTAAACTCTGTCCCGGAATAGATTCTAACTGTCCTTTCTCTGCATCTTCAATAATTTTTTGTGTTTTCTTTTCAGAGTCTTCTATAACTTTCCTAGTGAGCTCTATAACTTTGTCGGAAACTTTCAAGTCACTTAATGAAAGAGTATATCCTCTTCTTGTCAAATAACTCGTTCCTAATCTAAATGCCTGGTTAATAGATTCAATACATCTTTGTCTTCCAAACTCTTTATCAATAACTTTCACCATTTTTCCATCTTCTGCTCCAAAACTATTGTCTCCAGTTATCAAATTTGGAATTTTAATGCTGCTCCCTTTAGGTATTACTTGAGAGAATAATTCTTTTCCATCAATTTCTTTTTTCTTTACAGAATTAATAATTCCTGCTGAATACAGAATTTGATTTGCTTCTGCTCTATCAAAAACTTCCTGTCCAATAAGATAATTTCCAGTAACAGCATCAGCAATTGTTCCAACCATATTCATATTATTCTTACTAGAAATAATGTTATTATTAATATCAAGTAGAATCTTTGCTTCAGTTACTGCTTCTTCATTTTGTGGAGAGTGAAGATTCATTTCGTCTCCATCAAAGTCAGCGTTATAAGGCGGAGCCGCGGCAGGATGCAATCTAAATGTTCTCCCATCTAAAACTTTAACATAATGCGCCATCAATCCTTGTTTATGCAAAGTTGGGTGTCTATTAAGCAAAATAATATCTCCATCTTTCAAATGTCTTTCAACTTTATATCCTGGGATTAGTTCATTCATAACTTCTTCTTTTAAGTCAGGAGTAATTCTTTTTCTCTTCCCATCAGACCTAACAATATAATTTGCTCCAGGATATTCACAGCCCTTGTTTACAAGTTCTTTCATTGATTCTATATTTACTGAAGTTATCGATTCAGAAACAGTAATAATCTTTGCAATTTCTAACGGAACACCAAGTTCATTAATTTTCAAATAAGGATCTGGAGATACAACAGTTCTTGCTGAGTAATTTACTCTTTTTCCAGCCAAATTATTCCTTATTCTTCCTTCTTTTCCTTTTATTCTTTCTGTTATTGTTTTCAATGGCTGTCCAGATCTATGTCTTGCAGGAGGAATTCTTGAAATATTATTATCAAAAAATGTTGTAACATGATACTGCAATAAATCCCAAAGATCTTCAATAATAACTTCAGGAGCTCCAGCATTCAAATTTTCCCAAAGCCTCTGATTAGCTCTAATAATATCACTTAATTTATGTGTTAAATCATCTTCACTTCTCTCTCCAGTATCTAATGTAATACTTGGACGCACAGTAACACTAGGAACCAACAAAAGAGAAATAATAGCCCACTCAGGCCTTGCAGTCTTAGGATTAACCCCTATTTTCTTAAACTCTTCATCAGGGATATTAACAAGTCTTTCTCTAACTTCAATAGGACTTAATTTTCTCTTTCCAACATTAAATGTACTTGGTTTTTCTAATTTAACTTTCTCAATAGTTATTTGACAATGAGGACATTTCTTTGCATCTCTTGCTTTCTTTGCTCTTACAGAAACAGTCAATCCTCCTGCTTTTTCATCGCTCAAAGTTAATTTTCCACAGTCAGGACAAAAACTTCTAAGAGAAAGCTCAACAAGAGGAATATACTTAATATGATAAACAGGCCTTGCAAGTTCAATACTTCCTGGATGTCCAGGGCATTCTTTAACTCTCTTTCCACAAGTTCTACATCTAACTCCAGGATCAATTGCTCCCAAACGCAAATCCATCAATCCCCCATCTACAGGGAATCCATCAATGTCATACAGTTCAGGTGTTACAATTTTCGCTGAACTAAGTTTCTTAATCTGGTCCGGACTAAGTAAGGTGAATTTCAAGGCCTTTACTCTTTTCCTGAAAAATTCTGGATTCATTTTTTATCTCTCATATTTATCTTTTAGTTCAAATGTGGTGTTTATTCCAAGCCCAAGCAACTCATCTACAAGCAACTTGAAAGCATATGAAACCTCCACAGGTTCGGAATCTAAGGAATCATCTAATGGACAAACAATTTTATTTCTAATAACATCTTCAAATGCAACAGCTCCACTATCTTTAGAAATATACATAACCGTCTTATCGCTTCCATACCTTTCCTTCAGCAACATAGAAGCTCCGTGTCCTACAAGTGCTTGCTGCTCCATTTCTCCCAGTCTCAATCCTCCTCCACGAGCACGCCCTTCAATTGGTTGTCTTGTCAATAATGCAACTTTACCAGAAGCTCTTGCGTGTATCAAATTCTTGACCATTCTATTCAATTTAAGATAGTACATATTTCCAATGTAAATTTTAGCATTCATCTTCCTTCCTGTAACTCCATCAAACATAGTCTCTTTTCCATCATAACTGAATCCCATTTCTTCCAAAACATCTTCAATCTCATTTACAGTATTTCCAGTAAAAGCAGTTCCATCAAGAACCTTTCCAGAAGTTGCAGCAGCTTTTCCAGAAAGCAGTTCAATCATATATCCAACAGTCATTCTGCTAGGGATTCCGTGTGGATTGAAAAGCAAATCAGGTTTAATTCCCTTTCCTGTAAATGGTATATCCTTATCATCAGCAATTAATCCAACAACTCCTTTCTGACCGTGAGGAGCTGAAAACTTATCTCCAGGTTCTGGGAACCTAGTATCTCTTGTTCTAACTTGAACAACTCTATTTCCTTCACCATCAATTGTTACAAAGACACCATCAACAATTCCTTTTTCTGCTTGCCTCATAGAAGAACTCGCTTCTTTCTTAGCTTGAATACTTAAATCTCTTGCTTCACTTAAAAACTTAGGAGGGGTAGTCTTTCCAATTAAAACCTCTCCAGATACAATCTCTGCCTCTGGGAATGCAACCCCATCATCTTCTAAATGTCTATAGCTTTCTTCAGTTCTATATCCAGAAACATCTTTATCTGGAATAGTAATTTCATCTGTTAATCCTCCAGCATACTGTAATTCCGTTGCACTATATGGTCTAAAATATGTACTTCTTCCCATTCCTCTGTCTATACTTGCTTTGTTTAGAACTACAGCGTCTTCCATATTGTATCCTTCAAAAGGCATAACTGCAACAATAATATTCTGTCCAGATGGATAAACATCCAAAGTATCATAAACAAATGTTCTTACCAAAGGCTTCTGAGGATAATGTAAAATAGAAACATTTGTATCTAATCTAACAAGATAATTGGCAGCATAAATTCCAATACTCTGTTTATTAGTCTTACTTCCTCTTAGTAATCTAGATCCCTGATCGTGATTTGCAAAAGGCACAAGACTTGTCACAACTCCAAACAAATCAATTGGATGAACTTCTACATGGGTATGCTCATTATTTAGCTCTTCAGGTCTAATAGAAACATAAACATTTTCTTCTTCTGCAGCATCAACATATTCTATAACTCCTTCTTTGATTAACTCTTGCCATGTTATCTTTCCTTCTTCAAGTAAAACAAGATGCTCATCTTTAAGTTTACTCGCCCCACCTTCAACAACAATTAATGGTCTAAGAACTCTTCCAACTTCTATAGACATTGTTACCTGCTCTAACAAGGAATCAAATCTAACACTCATTACCTCAGGAAATTCAGATTTTCTTCTAGCTTTTCTTACTTTATCTGTAAACTCATCTGAATTAGAAACAAACCCAATAAAATTTCCATTGAAGAAAACATCTGTCCCTCCCCCTTCAGGCCTTTCTTTCATCAATCCCAGAGATTCAAATTTCTTAACAATTGATTTATCATTATCTTCAACAGCAGTAGAAATTTTTGCTAAAATAGAAAGATTCTTTCTTAATCCAATTTCAGTTCCTTCAGGAGTTTCAATAGGGCAAAATCTTCCATAATGAGTTGGATGTAATGTCCTCGCTGCAAAATTTTCTTGTTCTCCAGGCAAAGAACTAGTAATTTTCTGCAACTGACTTAGAACAGCAAGATAATTTGTTTTATCCATATTTTGAGTTACTCCTGACCTCTCCCCAATCCAAGATCCAGTAGCAATCGCACTTTCAACTCTATGTGTAAATAAGGTACTCTTTGCAATTGTTTTCAAAGAATAAAATTTCTTTCTCTTAGAAATTTTTTGCAAACTATATTGTATATCTCTAATCAAAATTCCCATATTAACTCTAAACAAATCAGACATTAAGTCTCCAGAAAGCTTAATTCTCTTATTAGCATAATGATCTTTATCTGTTCTTATAGTGTCATCATCTTTTGATCTTAGATAAAGCCTTATCAATCTACAAAGAGTCATAGCTTTTTCACCTCTACTTTGCTTCTCAGTACCAATATGAGGTAAGAAAAAGCTGTCAATCCTCTGCTTAACTCTATCCAAAACTTCCTTCTTTGTTCCTTGAATCCCTGATTTTTCTGCAATATATATCATTGCATCTTCTTCACTTTTAATATTTGCAAACTCATACAAGTTCACAATCAAGCAATCATTCTCATATCCAATGTTCTGAGCAATTTCAGATTCCTTAATCATACCTAAAGATTTAAGCAAAATTATAGATGGAATATTCTTTAATCTTGAGAATGTAACATCCAAAAGCCCTTCATTTGTTTCACTTATAGTTGTTGGAATTCTGTAAGCTCCTCTTTGAGAAAACACACGAAGTGTAAGTCCCAAACGTCCATGCTCAATAAACGGTTGATTTGGAGCAAGATCTTCTGACATAGCGATTACTCTTTCATTCCCATTAACAATAAAGTATCCTCCATGATCCAATGGATCCATATAATTATCTATAATTTCTTCCTTACTCATTCCATTAGTGGAACAAGCAGCACTTCTCACTATAATAGGAATTCTTCCAATCTCAACTTCTGAACTATCACTCTGCTCTCCATATTTCACAGAAAGTTCAACAAAGACAGGAGCAGAGTAAGTCAAATTTCTAAGTCTTGCAATACTTGGTGTAATAACCGTTGAGGATCCATCAGCTTCTATAATATTTGGTTCAGCAACTCTAACTTTTCCTAATCTTATTTCAACTTCTTCATTATTTAAACCAGCATTTATCTCATCCACAATCAACTGCATTCTTTTGTTCAAAAAATTATTAAAACTAGTAATATTAGATTCAAAAGGACTGTGCTCTTTAAGATACCTTTTAACTAAAAGATCATTCCTACTCTTCATTTTTTAAGCAACGACACGGTAATAAACAATCACCTTGTCTTCCTCCTTTCTCTCAATTTTTAATATATCTCCCTTCACAGCATTCTCAGGGACAGCATGATCATCAGATTTTATCTTAGGTAATTGGCCTAAACTAATGTTGTACTTTTTAAGAAGAATCTGAATCTCATCAGGTTTCAGTTTTGTGTGTTTTGGCTGTAAAATGTGCATATTTCGGGATTTGAGTTAAATATTAATGTAAATGTTTATCTAACAATGGGGTAATAATAAAATCTGCAAAAGTAGGTTTAAAAACCTTTCTCTTTCCTTTGAAATTTTTCCAATTCCCACTTTTGAGTAGCTATTAAGCAAAATGGCCCCGAAGGGATTTGAACCCTCGACACCTGGCTTACTTCAAATAAGCTCTAATGTCCTTGCTTGTTTGAAGGACAACGGAACTTGTTCTGTTGTAAAAGGCCAGTGCTCTAACCAGGCTGAGCTACGGAGCCACATGTTTCAAAGTAAAAATCAGTTTTTAAAGCTTCTCCAAGAAGAAATTACAGGCCCATTTCACTCTTAGTCATTAACCAAACCAATTCAGCATCCAATACATTTGGATCTCCCTCTTCTCTATTAACAACAACACCATATCTCAATATTTTCGCTCCAGTAGGCCTTATTACTTCAGTCGCCCTTATTAAACTACTTCCTGAAGTAAACACATCGTCAGGAATGATTATCTTATCCGATGGTCGCGGTTCATACCCTTCTACTTGTTTTTGAGTTCCATAAGTCTTTGGTTCATCTCTAATATTTGTAAGATTTAGTCCATGTCTTGAGGCCATAACATTAGCCAAAGTCATTCCTCCAAAACCATAACCAACAACACAAGTAGCTTCTGTATGAGGATCAATTAATTCATTTAGCTTATCAACTATCATATTTAACATTCTAGGATATCCATAAGCCCGTCTAATATCAAGATAAACATCAGATTTCTTTCCATTTCTCAAAGTAAATTCTCCTTTCAATAAACAAGCATCTTTTAACTCTGAAACAAATTTATCCATACTTTCTTTTGAAAATTCAAGTTTATAAGAATTTATATTCTAGAAATCAAAAGCTCTCATCAATCTTCTTCTTCAATTCATCTTCAAGTAAAGCCCCAGAAAATCTTTCAACCTGTTTCCCTTCCTTAAAGAAGATAACTGTAGGAATAGTCATAACTTGAAACCTCTGTGCCAGATCTTGATTTTTATCAACATCTATTTTTGCAAACTTTACAGTTCCATCAAACTCAGGAGCAACTTTCTCTATTATTGGATTTAGAATTTTACAAGGGCCGCACCAATCAGCATGAAAATCAACAACAACATTACTTTCTCCAATCAATTTATTGAATTCCTTCTCTCCTTCCACAACTACAAGATTTTTCCCTGCCATTTCCAACTCAAATAAAAAGAGCTTATAAAACTTGTGGCAACTCTGTTTACAAAAATATTAATACTTCTTTTCCTTTACATTTCAATGGAGAAAGAAAAGCAAAACTTACTAGAAAGCTTAAGGAACTCAGAATTTTCAGAACAGATAATCTCTGCATTTGAAAAAGTTCCTAGAGAAAACTTCGTTCCAGATCACTTAAAATCTTATGCATATGAAGATATCGCTCTCCCAATAGAGTCAGGAAGTACGATCTCACAACCTCATACAGTTGCATTCATGTTAAAACTCCTTGATCCAAAACAAAACCAAAAAATCTTAGAAATCGGTTCTGGCTCAGGATATGCTTTATCTCTTCTTTCTGAAGTAATAAAGTCGGGAAGTGTTTACGGATTAGAAATAAATTCACGCTTAGCTGTAAAATCAAAATCTCTTCTTTCGAAAGACTCAAATATCTGTATTTTCAACAAATCTGGTTTTTCTGGTCTGCCTGATTTTGCTCCTTTCGATAGAATTCTCTTCTCAGCATCTTGTCAAGATATGAGAATTCCTTACAATCTCCTTGAACAACTCAAAGATCCAGGAATTCTAGTTGTTCCAGTGAAGTCAAGTATATTCAAAGTCACAAAAGAAAATGGAAAAACAACAGAAGAAGAATTCCCTGGCTTCGCTTTCGTTCCTTTGAGAAAAGAAGAGTAACTATCTTTATGTCACTCTGAAGTTATAACATATACAAAGGTTTATATACTCAGATTATACATTTTTTATACATAAAGATGAAAAATAAAAACCAAGAAACAAAAAGATCATTCAGAATAACAAAAAAGATAGCTAAGCATGGATCACAAAATATCATAATTGTTCCGAGAATTCTTGAATCAAGTCTTAAGCCAGGAACAATTGTTGAATTAAACATAAATGTTTTAGAAGATCTAAATGATGAGGAAGAAAAATGAAATTCAATAAAAAACTAATGCAAAGATACGAAACAGACTCTGACTTCAAAGAAAATCTTAGAGAAACAAGGCAAGATTTCCAAAATGCAAGGCTTTCTAGAATAGACTCTCATAATTATCTAATAGATGATTTAAGAAGAGAGAAATTTGATGGAGCTATCAGAGCGACAGGATTAGCTGGAGCATTATGTGTTCCTCTATTAGGTGCTGGTTTGTTTATACTAAATGCAGCTACAGATTATCTTACAGGAAATGCTACTCCAGATTTTTTTGACACCATAGTCGCAACAGCAGCAACAGCAATCGCAACTCTTCCATTTGTACATTTAGCGTTAAAAGGATATGGGACATTTTCACATTTCAGACCAGATTATTTAAAAAAAGTTAAATTTGAAGGATTAGGCAACAAAGTAAATGATGTCCATAATGAAATTAACAGAGCTCTAAAACAAACAGACAATCATTCCCCACATCCGGATCTAACAGTCTGATTACAACTCGTGCACCTGATTGCACAATTAGCGATTCTCTTTGCAGGACCGCCACACAGCGGACAAGTTAGACCTTCATGTCCAAAATCAGCAAGCTCCGCTTGTTCTTCATTTTCTTCTGTCTCTATTAGTGGAGTAGCAACTTCAATTTGTGGTTTTGACGCACTAGATGCAAAATTATTCAACATAAACTGAGAAACATAATCAACTATAGAGCTAGCAGTAGTAATTGTTCTAATACTGTCATCTAAAATTCCCCCTCCCAAATTTTTAACAAACCCTGCAGGCTCAAACTTCTGATGTCTAAATCTTTGAAAAACTGCTTCAACGCTTGCCCCATACTGCAAATTTATAGAAACAGAAGTTGCCCAAGCATCCATCAGGCCCCGTATTGTACTTCCTTGCTTATGCATTGTAATAAATATCTCCCCAGGCCTTCCGTCATCGTACATTCCTATAGTCAAGTAGCCTTCATGCCCAGTAATTTCAAACTTATGGGTCATGCTCTTCCTAGTCTGAGGAAGTTTATTTCTTTCCCCAATTGTATCTCTGAATTTATCATCTTTATCCCACATCTCTCCCTTTGTCTTCTTTGTATTCAATGGCTGGCTCCTCTTGCTATTTTCACGATAAATCGCAACAGCCTTCAATCTTTTCTCCCAAGCATACATGTAAGCTTCCATTATGTTCTCTATTGTGCTTTCCTCAGGCATATTCACAGTCTTACTTATACTTCCTGAAATAAATGGCTGAGTAACAGACATCATATCAACGTGGCCTTTCCACTCAATACTCCTCTTTCCTTTATCGGGCTTGAAAGCACAATCAAACACAGCCAAGTGCTCCTCTTTCAGCAATTCGCAGCCTTCTATAGTTTCCTTCTCATCAATATACTCTTCTATCTTCTTTACATCTTCTTCCCCATATCCTAATTGTCTTAATGCTAAACCTACAGATCTATTAACAATCTTTAACATTCCTCCTCCTGACAAGACTTTATACTTAACAAGAGCAATGTCTGGCTCAACTCCAGTTGTATCACAATCCATCATGAATGCAATTGTTCCTGTTGGAGCTAAAACAGTAGCTTGCGCATTTCTGTATCCATACTTCTTCCCTAACTCAAGAGCTTCAGTCCAACAATCCCAAGCAACATTTACAAGCTCTTTCAAATTTCCTGGAATTTTTTCAACGTCAATCTCCTTAACATGATTTCTATGCATATCAATAACTTTCAACATATGTTCTCTATTCTCATCATATCCTGGGAATGGGCCAACCATTCCTGCTAATTCAGCACTTGCCTTATATGCTTCTCCACACATTACTGCTGTCACAGCAGCAGCAACAGCTCTCCCTTCATCGGAATCATATGGAAGCCCTAGAGACATCAGTAAAGCCCCCAAGTTAGCATATCCCAATCCAAGAGTTCTAAAAATATGACTTCTTTCCGTAATCTTCTTTGTTGGATAACTTGCCCCATCAATATTGAGTTCCATAGCAACAATTAAAGTTCTAACAACCTTTCTAAATTTATCAAAATCAAATCCTCCCTCAGCTGTCCTGAATTTCATTAAATTTATTGAAGCAAGATTACAAGCAGTATCATCTAAAAATGCGTACTCTGAGCATGGATTAGTAGCATTTATTCTTCCAGAAGCCTTACTAGTATGATATTGATTGTACAAAGTATCGTTCTGTATTCCAGGATCTCCACAAATCCAAGTCCCCTCAGCAATTTTTTTCATAATTTCTTTTGCTTTAAGTGTTTCAACTACTTCTCCTGTCTTAACAGCTTTTGTCTGCCAATCTCCATCCTTTTTCACTTGCTCCATAAATTCATCTGACACCCTAGCAGACATATTACAATTCTGGAAGGCCACACTTGAATAAGCTTCACCATTCAATCCTCCAGAATAACCTTGCTCAATCAAAGCCCAAGCTTTTTTCTCCTCGTTTTGTTTTGCTCCTACAAATTCCATAATATCTGGATGATCAACATTAAGAATTTCCATTTTAGCAGCCCTTCTCGTCTTACCTCCTGATTTAATAACTCCCGCATAAGCATCATATCCTTTCATGAAGCTAACAGGTCCAGAAGCCCAACCTCCACCCTTTAATCTCTCCTTAGAAGATCTTAAAGCAGATCTATTACTTCCTGTTCCAGATCCCGCTCTAAACAAATTAGCCTCTGAAACTTGAACTTCTAATATACTCTCCATATCATCTGTCATTCCTTGAATAAAGCAAGCAGAACACTGAGGCTTATCTTCTCCCCTTTTTGTTTCTACGATCTCTCCCTTCTGTAAGTCCCAAAAATAGGGAGCAGTTCCCCCAGCTTCCTTATCGTATTCAGTAATCCCAACATTAAACCATACTGGACTGTTAAACACACCAAGTTGATTCAAACATATCGCAGTAATTTCATCTCCTAAAATGCTCGCTTCATTTTCATCGAAATAACCTTGCTTAATTGCCTGCCTCTTATAAAATCTTGATATTCTTCCAACCAACTGCTCTACACTTTGCTCTCTTTCTCCTTTGTCTTGATTACCCCAAAAATATTTACTAGCCACAACTTTCAACGCAAGGGGACTCCAAAAGTCAGGTTTTCTAACATTTTTTTGAATAAAAACTTCCTTTCCAGAATCATCTGTAACTTTTACATCCTCTTCAACCCAAGCAATTTTATTTCCAGAAAGATCAAACTCAAATGGATTCTTTCCCTCAAGACTGAACTGTCTTGAGAGTATCATAGGCACACCATTTGCAATTTTTGATTTAACTCCTAGGTCAACAGATCCAACTCCCTTCTCTATACTATCTCCATTCATTCCTCCACTTCCATTCTCTCCATTATATAGATTGTTGGTTTCCATTGTTTATTTTAAAAGCCCTTTTATTTCTTTTTTGAAGTCACTTAAGTCAGTAAAATCTTTGTAAACAGAAGCAAATCTTATATAAGCAACATTATCAATTTTTCTCAATTCTTTGCTAACAATCTCTCCAATAAAATCAGCTTTGACTTCCTTCCCTTTCATTCTAATTTTATTTTCAATATTTATTAACATTTTATCAATTTTCTCCGTACTTATCGGCCTTTTCTCACAAGCCGTTAATATTCCTCTTTTTAATTTTTCAACATCAAAGTCTTCCCTTCTCTCATCTTTCTTTATAACTTTGAGTTCAGCCCTCTCAACTCTCTCATGGGTGTTAAACCTTTTTTCACACTTAAGGCACTCACGTCTTCGTCTTGCCATTCCTTCAAAGTCTCTTTTGTCTATGACTTTTGTATCTTCGTGAAGGCAATATGGACATTTCATTTATATAATAAACACAATATGTTGTGTTTTCCCCTTTTTTAAACACAATTGCTTGTGTTAACTCTTCCTCAAAAGAAAATTACTATTTAAACCTTATTGCACTAATTTTTCACACGACGATAAACCTGTTGGTTTCGAGTGTCTTATTTTTAGAGTAACAAATAGGAAGTTCCGGTTAATCAAGAGCTTGAAAAGTAAATTTATATACTCTCTTTCTCAACATCCAATATGGCGTTTGAATCACTAACACAATTGTCAGCTCTCAGTACATTACCTATTTGGGCAATTTTAGTTATTACAATATGGACACTAATTTGGAAAGGTCTCGCTTTATGGAAATCTGCTAAGCGAAATTCGATCGTCTGGTTTGTAGTTCTATTAGTTGTCAATACTCTAGGAATTCTAGAAATTCTTTACATCTTCATATTCTCAGATTTAAAAACAAAAAAGAAAAATGCAAACAAAATTCAAAAGAGGACAAAAAGTAAAACTTCTCGTAAATCCAGATCCTGAATATATCGAGTATCATGAAGAAGTCTCTGACAATCCTTCCGAAATCAAAGAAATAAAAAAAGGATCAATTGGAGAAATAAATATTATTCTTCCTAACGGACAGTATCATGTAGAATTCCATGACAAAGACGGAAATGCAATTGCTTATGTTCCAATGGCTGAAGAATCTCTAGAAGCAGCTGAATAATCACCCTTTAACTTTCTTCCTTCCCCTGCTAACTCTTTTCTCTCTTTCTCTCTTTCTCCTAACTTTTCTAATTACTCTTTTCATGTTTATCTTTATATTTTCCCTATTTTAAACCTTCTGATTAAATAAAAACAAGATCTTGCAAACCAGTTATTGCTTTATCAATGAGCTTATTAGCTTCATCAATCTCAGATAAATTTATTCGTCTTCCTCATACTTCGCAATTACTTGAACACAATCATCATGATTACTCTTCTTCTCAACAGGCTCTCCACAAACTTCACAATGTAATTTATTCTTCCTAACAAAAATTAAAATTTTCTGAATTTCTTTCACACTATCTGATTTTCCGTCAATAATTTTTTTACAAGATTTACAAATTTCTTTTTGAACTCTTTCATGCAATCTAATCTTCCCAGCCCTCTTATTCTTCAAATACTGAGAAATTGCAGCCTTACTAATCCCTAAGATTTTTCCAACCTTCTCATAAGTAATTCCATGTTCCCTAATAAAACATTTACTCATTTCTCTTCTTATAGCAGGTATTACATACCATACTTCTATCTCTTGTGGTAAAGTATACATGTTAACACATGTTAACTAAAGTATATAAATGTTTTGTTGTACAAGGTTAACACCTATCTAACAAATTAAATTCAACCAACAACTAATCCTGTAATCTTACTAATCCAACCAGTAATAAATAAAAATGATATAATCAAAACAATCAAAACCACTAAACTTATCAAAACTTTATACATCCTCTTCATATTTTCTCTAGAAAACAAGAGCTTTTAACCCTTTCCCTAATTCAAAAAAAGATTTTGGTTTGCAACAATATTTATTAACCTTTCATCTTTAATGGAAGAGGTTAAAATGCCATCATCTATAAAAGGGGAACCTTCCAAGATATATCTTCCAGCTAATTCCTTAACTAAAAAACTAGAAGAAACTGACGGCCCAAAACCACTTGTTATGGGATGGTATGCAAACCCAACAAACCAACTTGATGGTAATGTTGAAACAAGAAATCTAATTCTTGTAGATTACTATTCTTTTGAAAACGCAATTGAAACTATCAAATCTGTAAGCCAATCCTTAAAAATTATTCTCCCATATATAGACAAGTAAGATTCATTTAGAATAATGCGAGAACCAACTTCAGAAAACATTTATGTTATCACAATCAGAAGAGATACAAACAAAGCTTTTGTCTTCAGAAGAGACGCTATAAAAGCAGTCTATTTCCGAGACACTGATACTGAAGACACAGGTGACGTTTTCAGACCTTTAGCAGAATACCTAAATCTTCCTCTGCATCATCAACAATCTATTTCTTCTTGAAATCTAAACAAACAGAATTAATGCAATGTCCCCCACACTTAGCACAAACAACTTCTGTCCTCTTCATTCCTAAATCATTATCTTCTTTCAATTTCACAGCTCCAGGAATAGCATCATCAAAGCTTGGCCATCCAGTTCCAGAATCAAACTTCTTTCCAGACTTATATAATGGATTACCACACGCTGCACATTTGTACTCTCCACTTTCTTTATTATGCAACAGCTCCCCACTCCCCGGAGATTCTGTTCCCTTCTCTAAGAGAACGTGTTTCTGCTCTTCAGTCAAGTGTTTGAATTCATCTTCTTTTTTCATTAGTTAACATATGTTTACCAAAGTTAATAAAGTTTTCGCATGCACTGTTAACGAATACAGAACAAAAACATATTTAAACGTCTTTTACAGTGTATATCTATACTTACGCTTCAAACGGAGAGGTGAAAGGAGGTAAATTTTATGATAAACAAAAGAGGATTAAGTGATGTTATAACAACAGTACTAATAATCCTATTAGCCTTAGTAGCAGTCGCAATTGTATGGGGTTTTGCTCAGCAATTCGTAAGAGACACAGGAGAAAGCTTAACAGCCTCTTGTTTAGAGATTCAAATTGAACCAACTGGTTGTACTTTGTCAGGAGCTGGCGCAACTGCGGCGGTAGATCTGAATTACCAATGGAAAGCTGGAAATGATTTAGATTCTCTTAGAATAGTCCTAAGTGATGGAACAGAAAGTCTAATTAATGAAACATCTGAAAAACCATCAAGTATACTTGCAACAGGCTCAGCAAAGATAAATATCGCTGCTTTGGACGACGGTGAAGAAATAACAGCAACAGTTGTCCCAGTAACAAAGACTTCAACAGCTGAAGACAGAATATGTCCAGCAGAAGGACTTCCTAGTGTCACATGTAAAACTGCGGCATAAATTTAATTTATTTTTATTTTTATTTTAAATTCTCAAGATACAAAAAATGATAGAAGTAGAAGCAAAAGTTGAAATCCCCAAGTCTAAACTGGAGAAACTAAAATCTAAGATTTCTAAAATTTCCAAGTATTCTGGGAAAGAAAAAAAGTCAGACATTTACTATACTTTAGAACCCCTTTCTAGCTATCCTAAAAAATCCTTGCGTGTGCGTTCTCGTTCTGGCTTTTACGAAGTCAATTTTAAACAAAGACTTGCTAAAGACAAGAATGTTGATGCAAAGAACGAAGTAGAATTTAGAACAAAGGACATAACTGCATTCCAATCTCTCATTGACAATTTTGGCTTCAAACCTTGGATAAGAAAGGACAAAACAACACATCTTTACAAAATAAAGAAAAACTTCAATATAGAATTAAACAATGTAGAAAAACTCGGATGGTTTTTGGAGATAGAATACATATCTAAAAATAATAAAGCTGAGATTTCCAAAGCAAAGACTTCTGTTCTCAAGGTAATAAAATCTCTTGGCTATTCAGAAAAAGACATAGTTAAAGATGGTTATACAAAACTTCTTTGGAACAAAAGAAAATAATCACTTCTTCTTAACAGATTTCTTCAACTTCTCTTTCTCTTTTTCAATCTGTTCTTCTAACTTATTAAGTTTCTCAAGCTCTTTCTTAACATCTCCTTCGTTTGCTTGCCCTTCTTTCCCAGCAGATCCAGCCATTGCCTTTGCTCCTCCGGGAACCTGCTGCATTATCTCACCAAGTGAGACTTTTTCCATTTTCAAAACGGTCTTACTCTTATCTTCAACATGAGCTTTCAAGATTTCCATTCCAGACAAGACACAATTCAAGTTCCATACTTTCTTTCCTCCTTGAACTTGAAGAACAGCAATAATCTTCTTTATGTCCTCACTCATTCCTCTATTTTTCATCTCATCTTCTAAAATACCTTCTAGAGCATCAAGGTCAATCTCTGTCTCAGCATCAAGTTTCTCTGGAATCCTAGAGGCATCCATAACTTCTAGAAGTTGTAAGATAACCTTATCATCTAATGTAAAAGCAGCAACTTTCTTTTCTTTTGGCAAATAATAATCAATCTGATGAATGTTTTTCTTCATCTCAAGATCAAGAACAAAAAATCCTGCTACCATAAACGCGTCCGGATGTTTCTTCGAAAAGTCTTTGTATTCTTTACTCCCTTCTAATTTATCAAAATATGGTTGTATCTTCAATTTTGTCTCCTTTGATTAAACTTTTCTAAAGTTTACAATCCCTCATAACTCTTGCCCTATTTAAGTTTTTATCTTTTTCAGAGACTATAACAAGGTTTAAAAACCAAAATAAATGAATTCTCTAATGAACAAGAAAGATGACCGAACAGAAAGAGTAAATGTCTTAGATTCAAAAGGAGCAAATTATTCATTAACTATGGATCAATATGAAATCCATAGAAAAATGGAATTCGCAAAATCAAGTGATAATTTCTTAAGAACTGTCGGAATCTTAGCAGCAATGCCAGAACCTAAAAATTGTGCTAGAACTCCAAGGGGATATTTAGGCAACGAATTTTTAGATGGAAGTGGATCAAGACAAGCAAAACATCACCAACATAGAAATTTATCCTAATTATTTCCTGTCTTGTATTTCTTCAACTAAATCTTTAATAAACTTATCCTTCTTAACACCAAACTTTGGTTTCTTTTCTCCCCTAACACGAACAGCCAATTTCCCACTCTCTTCTTCCTTATCTCCCAACACGATAGCATAAGGAACTTTCATTATTTCGCTGTCTCTGATTTTCTCACTTACCTGAGCATTCCTAACATCTGCTTCCGCCCTAATTCCCTGATCTTTAAGCTCGGAAGCCAGCTTTTCAGCAGCCTTAACATTTCTATCTGTAAAGCTTATAACTTTAACCTGTTCTGGACTCAGCCAAGTTGGTAAAGCCCCATTAGTATGCTCTAACAAAATTCCAATAAATCTCTCCATGCTTCCATAAATTACTCTATGCAACATTATGGTCCTCTTTCTCTTATTATCTTTATCAGTAAACTCCAAATCAAATCTTTCAGGCAAAGCAAAATCTAACTGTATTGTAGATAACTGCCATGTTCTTCCTAAAGAATCCTTAACATGAAAATCAATCTTCGGTCCATAAAATGCTCCATCTCCCTTATTTACCTTGTACTTCATTTTCATTTTCTTCAAAACTTTTTCCAAAATCTTTTCCGCGACGTCCCATTCCTCATCAGTTCCAATTCTTTTCTCAGGTCTAGTAGAAAGCTCAACATGATCAAACTTCAATCCAAACTTTTTATAAAACTCCTTTATCATTTTAGCAACTCCAACAATCTCTTCTTCTGTCTGTTTTTCATCAGCACAAAAGATGTGTGCATCATCTTGAGTAAACTGAATAACTCTAAACAATCCTGCTAATACACCAGAAAGTTCATGTCTATGAACTATTCCCATTTCAGCAGATCTCAGAGGCAAATCCTTATAGGATTTAGGAGAAGTCTTAAACACCAACATCCCACCAGGACAATTCATAGGCTTTACTAAGAAAGGTCTCCCTTCGTATCCAGTTATAAAATTATTTTCCTTATATTTATCCCAATGCCCAGAAACTTTCCATAACTTGCTATCCATTACCTGAGGAGTTTTAATCTCTTCATACCCTGCATACTCTTGTTCTTCTTTCCAAAAATCAACAAGTTCATCAAAAATAATTCTTCCGTTGTTATGCCAAAACACCATTCCAGGAGCAACTTCATTGAAACTGAACAAATCAAGTTGCTGTCCAAGTATTCTATGATCATTATCTTTCAACTTACTTGTATCCAACTTAGCTCTTGAAATTTGCCTTAATAATTGCTCAGGATCATATTTCTCTTCCTTCTCAGAAACATCTCTTGGCAACTTCCCTTCTCCTTTTGCTTCTCTTGCAACAGCAGGCCCAAATTCTTTACTCAACTCTGAAAGAGGATGCCCCTTACATTTAAGCTCAAATTCCTTATAATATCCAAAAGGAGCTCTCGTAACTTTCAATTTCTGTTTCTTCAATAAATCCTCAGCAAGATACAAATATTCTTCAGCCTTGTCCGGACTTGCCAAATTACTAGAAAGATGAGCATAAGGATAAAGAACAACATTCTTTGCCTTAACATCTTTAGCTGTTTTCTTTACAGCTTCAACTAGCTTCTTTACTTCAATTTCGGAGTCATGAGATTCAACAGCAGTTAACACAACAAGAACTTCAGGCACTTCCTTTCCATCCTTCTCCTTTAGCTCCTCAACAGTTCTAATTGCTTTCTTCAAAGCCCTAAATTTAATATAATCACAATGTAAAGTAATGATTCTCATACATGAATTAGAAAACCCTAATTTAAAAAGATGTTGTTAAGCATTAAACTGCGTAAACAAAGAGACCCCTCTCCCATAATCTTTGTTTGGTGCATTGTAATACAATCCATCAATCTTCTTAGGATTAGCCATAGCATCACAAAATCCCCGAAGCCTTTCTAAATCTCCTTCAAGTTTTTCTAACAAACCTCTAACGTGTTCTCTATCATTAACAACTTTCACAAGATGAGCATAAAGTTCAACCCGAGTATAAAGATCAACTCCCATATTAAATGCCGCATCATCTCCCTTATTCACATTTCCTTTTTCTGTGTCTGCAATCATGTATCCATGAATAACATCCTCACTTTCAGCTATTCTTCCTAATACTCTTTCAGCAAATTCTCTATCTTCTGTTCTTTCCATAAGCCTTTCAGCAATATACGTTAAAACTCCACGCAGAGCCTTTTTCTTAGCTTCTTCTCTCGATTCTTTATCATCTGACTTATGTCCAGAAAGGAAAGAACTCTTGATTAATTTAACGTCATTCTCAATAGATCCATTTAAAGAATTTCTCTTCTTATCTCCATCTCCAGGATTTTTATCTGCCATACTTTTTCAATAAAATCAAAGGTTTTAAATCTTTCTGGACTGTTATTACTCTTGCAAGATAACAAACCATAAGCTTTAAATACCTATTTTCAGAGTAAAAACTCCTCAAACCTTGAAAAAAGAGAGGAAAATAAGACAAAATGGTAATCGCAAACGTATATGAAAACGCTGAAGCTGCGCAAAAAGCAGCAGAAACTTACTGGGACGGAAGCCCTAGAAGAACAGGCCTAGTTGGAAAAATAACAAGAACATTCCAACCACAAAGACCAGCAATCGCTTTAGCTGAAGATACATCAGATCTTGTCTCCACAACAGCGAAAGCAGTTGCTAAGAAGGTCCCAGCAAGAGAATTAACAATTTTAGCTTCTATTGGAGGAGCATCATTACTATACGCAAACACAGCGCATGCAGAAGAAAATCAAAGACCCTCCCATTTACAAGTTTTTGAACAAGACTCTGATCGTGTTCTTTTAGCAAGAATGCTTTTTGGAGAAGCACGTTCATGTTCTCCAACTGAGAAAATATTCATAGCTTATACTGCATTAAACAGGGCAAGGGATGGAAAAAGGTGGAATGGAGAAACTATACAAGATTCCATATTATGTGACAGTCAATATTCATGTTTTAACGAAAATGATCCTAACCTTCCTAAAATAATGGATCCTGAATCTATTAATTCAAAGGCGTGGAAAGAATGTTATTTAATTGCAGGGCTTGTATTAAAATACAGTTCTCCAAAAGAAGATCCTACTCGAGGAGCAACCCATTATCATACAAAAACAATGAAAAAATATCCTTCATGGGCAAAATCAAAGAAAATGAAATTCCTTCCTGAACCTTCTGAAGAAACAGATCATAGATTCTACAGAGAAGCTGCTTAATCATTCTTCATAATTGTCTTCTCTAAATCTTTCTCAGAAACTTTCTTTAATCTTTTCTGGAAATTGGATACAAAGGCAACTGCTTCATCAGCAAATAATTTCTTCATCTCTCCACTTAGAATTTTTCCTTTCCTATATTTCTCTGCTAATGCCTTTGCTTTCTTTTCATCTAAGAATAAATATTTCAAATAAAGGTATGAAACATCCACATCAGGATTTCCTCCCAACTTCTTATGCTCTTCAACTGTCTTCTGTCCTCCTGAAAAAGCCTTATTGATTTTCTTCCTAATTTCCTTTTCAGAATCTGAAAGAAAGATTGCAGAATTTGGCTTACTCGTTGACATTTTCCCTCCATCAATTCCAGGCAAGAACAATGAATGCAAAACACTTGGCTTTACTAATTCAAAACGAGAAGCAATATCTCTTGATATTCTTAAATGGGCATCTTCATCAGGCCCAATAGGGACAAGAACGTTCTTCATTCCTTCCTCTATTTGTGGAAATAAAATATGAGCACTTTGAATTGCAGGATAAAAATGCAATCCAATATTATCCTCAGGCCTATATCCATAACTCGCTTTTATCTCACTATAATTCACTCTTGTTGATAATTTAATAGCTAAATTGTAAATATTAGTATAAATTTGATCTATAATGAAATATGTTTTCTTAGGATCAAACCCATAAGCTAACAGTTCTTTTGCCAAACGCATACTATTTTTAAGACCTTCTTCTTGATCTTTAACTTTCCCAGAAACATAAGATTCATCATCACTTATGGGAATAAAAACAGGAATTCCATATTTCTTTTGGAAAAACAGATTTGTATCAAAAACAGCCTTATGTCCAATATGTAATGTCCCAGAAGCATTAACTCCAGACAAAATTGCACATTTTTCTCCTTTCTTCAATGCAGAAAGAAACTTATCAAAATCTCTATGAGAATACATAACTCCACTCTTGAATGTGTAAAAATCAGGCAAGTCTTTCACAGTCCCAACTAAACCTGCTCCAAACTCTTTTACAAGCTTTTCATTATCAACATTTACTGTTTCTTTCATCTTCAAAATAAGAGATTTTAATTTATAAACCTTCCATTAACCAAACTTTTTAAGTATAAAATTGGGCACATATTTATTCTTCAAATAGAACTCTCTTCTCTTTTTAGGGAGTGTCTTAAACTGATCAATTATCTTCCTACAATTCTTAGCTCCACAAGAACATTTACAATCCCAAAGCTCCCTATCATCTGCATGTACTCTTTCTTCATCATCACTCATTGTTGTAGAATAATCAAACGTTATCTCTTCTCCTTTTTCAATATCTCTCATAGCAACAAGCTCATTCTTCTCCCTTACGAATGAATTAGGATCACATGAATGATTGATCTGTCTTGAAAACTCATTCAAATCAAGATACTTGTCTTCTCCTATCTGCAAGGGATCTCCTGAAACTTCTTCATTAGAATCAATTCTTCTAAATACTTCATTCAAATCCATCTCTTCTCCCTCCAAGAAAAGAATAGTTCCCCCTTTCTTTATCTCTGATTTAGCAAATACCCCTTTCCCAGAAATTCCTGATTTTTTCACTATTAATTTATCGTTTTCCATGACATAAATATCCAATTCTAACTTATAAATCTTCTATCCCTAAGATTTAAATATCTCCGCAAATTAAATCTACTATGCAAAAAAGAGCGTTATTAACTATAATACTACTATCTCTATTTATTATACCAATTGTAAATGCTGAAATCCTTATTTCTGAAACAAATGAAGTCTATAACTTCGGAGATTCCTTCTCAGTATCAATAATTCTTGCTCCTAGTACGTACGCTTCCGAATATTTAATCGCAAACCTTATTTGCAACGCACAAAGCGTTGAAATATACAAATCTCCACACACTCTTGCTCCTTTAGAATCTAAACAAGTTGATATCTCTTTTAGCTTAGATTCTTTCCTTGTTTCCGGATTAGAAGGAAACTGTGAAATTCAAACAACATTTGGAACTGAAAGTTCTTCATCTAGAAAATTCACATTAACAAAAGAAATCTTTGTTTCCTTATCTCTGGAAAAAGCAGATTTCAATCCTGGAGAGGAGATTCTAATTACGGGAACAGCAACAAAAGCAAACTCTCAACCTTTAGAAGGATTTGTTGAAATTTCATTACAAGGCACAGATACAAAGGCAATCTCTCTAGTGAATGCAGGAACGTTCCAATCAGCTATTATAGTTCCAGAAAAAACACCTGCAGGGACACAATCACTAGATATTTTAGTTTACGAAAAAGACGAAAATGAAGAAACAATAAACGAAGGCTCCGCTATAAAAGAAATAAAAATAAATCAAATTCCAACTTCAATAGATGTGGCTCTTGATTCAGTAACAATAGCTCCAGGATCCGAATTAAAGTACAAAGTTCTTATTCTTGATCAAACAGGAAATGAAATGACTTTCCCAGTAAACTTAAAACTTGTCTCTCCAAGCGGAAAAGTATTATCTGAATCAGAAGTTTCTTCATCTGATGATCTTGTTCTATCAACAGAAACAAACTATATTCCTGGGGAATGGATATTCCAAGTATCTTCTGATGCTTTGGAAAACAATAGAAAGTTTACAATAGACCCTCTTCCATTACTGTCCTATGAAGTACAAGATGATAGACTAAAAGTAACAAACATTGGAAATGTTGTTTACGATCAACCTTTAGAAATAAAAATATCTGACAAAACAGAATCTTTCGATATAAATCTCTCTCCCGGAAAATCAAAGTTTTATCAATTATCTGCTCCAACAGGAGATTATGATATAGAACTTGCATCCTCCCAAGGAGCCTCCTCTCTTTCTTCTGTCGCTCTAACAGGAAGTGCAATCTCTATAGATGACATAACTTTAGGAATAAAATCAAAAACACTTAACTTAATAATTTGGGCAATAGTACTTATCGTTTTAATTATCGCAGCAATTATATTATATAGAAAAGTTGCAAAAAAAGACTTCACTGGAAAGACACCAAAGCTTTCAAATAAAACAACATTCAAAGACATATCAAATGAAAATTATCAAGACACTCAATCAGGAAATATCGCAGAAGGAAAAAAACAACATGCTTCGATTATAGCCTTAAAGATAAAAAACCAATCAGAAATAGAAAATAATCAGGAAGCAATAAAGTCGATAGATTCTGCTCTACTCAAAGCAAAAGGAGAAAAAGCCAAAATATATGTTTCAGAAAATTATAGAATAGTAATTTTTGCAAAAGCAATTACAGGAGAAGCAAATAACAATTTAATTGCTGCTGCTATTGCAAACCAAATAAAAGAAACTTTAAACACACATAATAGAAGTTCTAAGACAAAGATAAAATACGGAATCGCCATTCACGTGGGAGAATTAATAACCGAATCAAAAGAGAATAAGTTCAGATTTACATCAATAGGAAACACAATAAGCACAGTAAAGAACATGGCAGAAACTTCCAACTCTCAAATACTAATATCTGAAGCATTTAGAGAAAAAACAATTGGAAAAATAAAAGCAGAGAAAGTATCTTCAAAAGTCTTCAAAATGCAAGAGCTAAAAAGCAGACACAAGTATGACGAATTTATTAAGAGATTTGAGGAAAAACAAAGAAAAAACAAAGGTTAATCTGTAGAACTGGCCTCTGCAATTCTGTCATAATCCTCAAAGATTTTATCAACTCTCTCCTGCATTTTTTTATAAGATTCTCTAACAATCATTACAGGGATAAAATAATCATTTAATCTAGGATTTTCAGCAGCCATCCTTTCATAATCTCCCAAAGTTCTAGTATGTTCTTCTACGCAAGAACTTAATCTGACCATTCTTACTAATTCTCCTTCAAAATGATGTTTTTTCTGCAAACCATCCCTTCCTTCTGAGGCATCTATCAGTTTACGGACTTTCAATCTCATTTCAGGAGAAATAGCTATAAAATTTGAAATCACTTTAAATCTTCCACCTTTATTGCTTTCTCCCTATTCAAATAATACCCATTATGTCCTGTATCACAATTAAAAACTTCTTCTAATACCCTAATTAAATCACTATTTAACTCCAATTCCTTAGCTTTTGCTAATGCGTGCGCTTTCAAACATTTTATACAGCACACTTTAACAGTAACATCCTCATTATCATGAATGGAATAAGAATCGAAAACAAAAGAATTCTTATTAGCATATTTCTTTATCTCGTCAATAAGTTTTCCAGAAACACTCCAATCAGATTTCTCTAAAATTTCATAGATCATCTCTTCTACCTCATGCTCTACTATTGTTTCCCTTTCATATAGGGTTTCAGAAGTTTGTTGTAAATTATTTTTTAAAACCATTGTAAAATTTTCCCAGTCCCAAAAGAAGTTTGTTAGGTCTTAACAGATAAAGAGAATAAACTTTGGAGTGGCGCAGACATACGAAGTTCCCACTAACCTCAATCCTTCAGAACTCCAATCCATGCTACTCTTTTTCATACAACTCATAAGAGCCAATTCTTTAAATATCTTTTGCTTTTAAGAAATCATCTATGGGCGAACCAGAACCTTCTAATTCCCTTTTTAGTCCCATCATATCTACAGAAACCAACACGTTCAAACTGAATCATCTCTCCGACTTTTAATCTTTTAATAGCACTTTCTGCCAATCCAGAAATCCATTCCCCAGAAGGCATTAAAATACTTGTCTTAACAGAATTATGGTCTGAAACCCATTGTAATTTTTGAAGTTCTTTAGAATCCAAATCCAAAACTTTCGTTTTACTCTTTAAATCCAAATTAGCCAAATGTATCAATCTAACATTCTTCCCTTTATGCTTCTCAAAATCAGGTTTCGAAATTAATATTCTTTTGCTAACTTTTACTTCTCTAACATTTTCCTTATCCGGATGATTTGGAATCTCTACCTTTTTCGCCTTTAAACCCGAAACAGAAATTAAAACAGGATTCTCAACAAAAAAATACCTATCTACCTCAGGATCCAAAATTCTTCTGTTTATCGCATACAGGCTTTCTATAGGAATAGTAATATCCTGTTTATTCAAACCAATAGATTCAACAAACTCTCTTATTGCTCCCGGCAAAATCCCACGTCTCCTCAAAGATTGAATACTCCAAGTTCTGGGATCATCCCATCCAGAATATTTTCCAGAAGCAACTTCATCTCTACTCTTCGACTTACTTAGGTTTCCTTCTCCAGATTCAGAAAAATCTATTTTTACAATTCCTGTATGTATCACTTCTGGAGCTTTCCACTTCATCTTCTCCCAAATAAATCTCTCCATATCTGTCTCAATCAAAAGATCATTTCCTCTAATTATATGGGTAATTCCCAAAAGATGATCGTCTATTGCCCATGACATTTCAAGGGTTGGCCACACACGATATTTCTTTTTCACTCTAGGATGCTCTCTGTCAGAAATTTTAAACAACACACGATCCCTAAAAGCAGGATTAGGATGATTCATGTCTGTCTTAATTCTCAAAATTGCATGTCCTTCATCAGCATCAAACATTGATTTCCATCTTTCCAATTGTATTTTAGGAGGAAAGCTTCTAGCTCCAGATTCTTGTCCTCTTTCTCTCATCTTTTTCATAGCTTCTTGAGTAGAATGATCAACATATGCAGCTTCTTTCTTAATAAGCTGTTCAGCATGTTTGTAAAACGTTTTTAACCTATCTGATTTGTAAATAATTTTCTTCTCGTATTTAATTCCAAGCCACTTCAATGCGTCTGTAATCAATTTATATGATTCCTTCTCAATCGCTTTCTTTGCACTTCCTATTGTATCATCCATAACTAAAATCAGTTTCCCTTTATATTTCTCAGCATACAGGGCATTAAGTAAAAACGTCTTAGCATTTCCCAAATGTAAAGCCCCAGAAGGAAATGGTGCAATTCTAAATTTCGGTCTTCCCTTAATATTAGGAAGTTCAGAAAGACCCTTCTCCTCTTCAACTTTCTCTGGAATCACAGATTTATATTTTTCAAATTCTCTTTCCCTTTGATCCTTATTCCAAGAATTAACATCTTTAACAATCTCCTTAATCAAAGGCATAACTTTTTCTATATCTTTCTTTTGTAAACCGAACTGAAATAACTTAGGTAATATTCTTCCAGGATCTGTACTCCCAAATTCTAAAGCATTACTCAGAGAATAGGCGTAAATTTCATTACTAAAACCTTTATTTGTCATTCCACCTCCTTTAACAGGTCCCTTTTTAGGCATAAATAGAATAGAATTAAGAGTTATTTAAGCTCTTCTATCAATCAGGCAATTTATCTTCCATCCTTTCCAATCTTTCCAAAAATCTCTCTAATTTGTACTCAATATCGTCTATCTTTGTTTGCAAATGATCTAAGTTAGAAGCACTAGTTCTCGCTCTCCTCAATCTCTCTGTATAACTTCCACTTTCCCCAGCTAAACTGCTACTTTCTCCAACATTCCCAGAGGAACTATCAGAATCAGGTTGGCTTTCAGTCGATTCAGAACTTACTCCTGCCCCTGCAAGACCACTCAAAAAGCCGAATCCTCCTGTTTCCCCTCCACTTTCACTACTAGAATTACTTTCTCCTGCTGAACTGTTAAAACTCCCAGAAAGGTCAACAACACCATCCTCATTAACTTCACTCTCTGAAACAGGAGGCAGCAAGCCACGCTTCTTCATATCAGTTAAATCGACAGTTTCTCCCCTTTTTCCAAACCAGCCCATAATTACATATATTTCACAATTATTTAAACCCCACTAATTGGAAAAACTAGAAAAATGTTAACTCTAAAGTAATACTCAATCATAAAGTTTATAACCTCTATTTCTGCTCTATTTTTAATATAAAATGGCATTCAAAGACAGAGAACAAGCATTCGCACGTCCTAAAACAAAGAAAGCAATTCTTGGAGAAAAAGGACTCGAAAGAGAAATAATTCATGTAAATCGCTTTGAGGATATCGTTCCTACTCATGAATCAAGATCTAATAATCAAATTGTAATGATTTCTCCTTCAGTTACACTAATCCCTCCTGAATTTTACAGCGCTGCAAACTTCGGAAAAAGAGGACAATATGTAAAATTACAAACTCTTGGAAAACAAGAATCTATCAACCAACAATGGAGTCCAATAAAATCAAGAATTAAAGCAAATCTTGATTTACAAGATAATCCTTCAAATCCAAACAATAGATTCGTTGCATGGTATTGGATGGACACTAATGGAACGGCCCACATTTTAGAACCTTGGCAACTTATCCAAGGAAGAAGAATAGAAATGTATGGACATCTTTCTCCAGACATAGAAGATAAAGTAGAAGTAATAAAACCTTATTCAGCAAAAGACTCAGACGTATTTACAATTAGAACAAGAGTTCCTTCAACAGACAGAGATATAAAACATTCTGTAGATCTAAAAAAACTAACAAGATTAAGCGATCCTTCAAGACACTTTGAATGGACAAGACTTTCAAGCGGACACGCTTGTAAATACAAACAAGAATCAGAAATAACTTTCAGATTCGCTCATCCTTACAGACACTGCATGCATGAAGTAGCAGCACACTCAGCTTATTCAAGAAAAGTCGGAGAAAAATCAAGAAGAATCGTCTTACAACCTTTCCCAATGATTACAGAACCTTTCCTTAGATTGGCATTATCTTCAACTTATGATACTCTTAAAATTGACCTTTCTGAATCTGGAAGAATAAAAACTCGTCCATTGATAGGAATGGAAATAAACCCAATTCTTATGGATGCTTGGGAAAGATATGGAAATCACGATACTCTTTGGGTTTCAGCCCCAAGCAAAGGACACAAGAAAATGTCCGAATATGATTGGTCTAACAGCGCAGCAGGAATGCCTTTCAAGCAAAAATAGACAATTTTATCAATTTCTAGTAATAACAAAACAAAACTTTATATACACCTAAAAACAGGCATTTTTACAGATAAACGGAAAATAAATATACTTAGAACACATACTTAATAAAATGACAAAACACCAAAGATATGAAAATAGTCCTTACAGAACGGATTCAACAGAATCTGAAGACGGATCTAGCGCTAGAGATAACACACAGGTAGAGGCTCCAGGCATAAATCCATACACTGGAACTTTCAATAAGTTATTTGTATTAGAAGATTTCATGGATGTAAAAACAATTAGGCCAGGAAAGCTAATAACACTACAAGGAGCTTTTGATGGCTCTATGAATGAAGAAGATCTGGTAGAGACATGGGATTTGGCTTTGATGCAGGATTTCGATCGAGAAGAAAAATATCTTCCAGCAAGAATTCAAACATATGATATTCCCTTCATCAGAGAAGAATCTTTCGCAGACAGTTTTGCAGAAGCCATAAAAATGTATCTTGGAAACGGATTTGAAAGATTTTTAATTGGAACTCCAAATAGAGAGCTTCCAACCCTCTATGAAATAAATCCAACCGGAACAAATAGATTAGTTTCTAAAGGTTTCAATACTACAACTCTTGAACAAATCAAGTCATTTGTAACAGAAAAAGAATCAGAGAGAATAACAAAAGCCATAAAGGAATTAAGATACTAGTCTGTCCATTTAGGTTTTCTCCTTGGCGCTGCTGCTGGATTTGGCCTAGCTCCTAAAAAGAAATCTGAGTTTTTAGTATAAACATTCACTCCTTGTGTTTCTCTAAGATATTTTGCCACTCTTCCAATATCTTTATTGTCATCTGTAAGTATAAAAGTATAATTCTTTCCTCTTTGAAGTGCATATGAAAGAAGAGTCATATCTGCACCTTTCTCAAAATCATCTATATCGGCTTGGGTATAAGGCGCACGAAACATTGTTTTAACTTTTCTGTAAGCTTCAAGAACAGTTTCCACTTGATCATCAGTAGGTTCATAATCTTGAGGGACTGTTCCCAAACTATTTCTTAAATTTCCCATATATCCTCTAGATACTAAAGGTTTCCCACTTCTACGATTAGAACGAGGGACATAATTTGATTCTTCTTCTATATCACTCATTAATACTGGTCTATGTCCAGAGAACATATCTCTTGTAAATTCAGCACCTCTTTGTTCAAAATGGGATATGAAACTTGTATCAAACAGAAAAACCACATCTTCAGTTTCAGGCAAACTTTGTTCATTAACTATATCTGCCAAAGTTCTCCTTACAGGAGATCTTACCCCTCCTTGCTTTGCCATACCCAATAAAGCTCCTCCAACTAACAAAGCAACTCCAAGCCAAAATCCAATATTATTTACTCTTTCTGCACCAGAATCACCAATGCTAACAACATTCCCTGTAATCCCTTCACTTGAAGAAATTAACAAAACAATCCCGGCAATTATTAAAATGAAAGCGAGAACTTTAAGCCAATCAACCTTTTTTTCTTTCACGTTTTTCTTTGTACTCTTTTTCTTAGCCATTTTACTTCTTCTTCAAAGGCGGATGTCCTTTAATAGCTTTTCTCATTCTTTTATCCTCCAATAAACAATAGCTGCAGGAATTGCTAAAATTCCCCCAATAAATATAGTATACTGGGCTCCAATCTTATCAATTAAAAATCCTGCTATTGGCAAGGAAAGGATAGCAATTAAAGACAAAACCATACTTTCTACTGATCCTACAGAAGCCCTTATCTTACTAGGAACAAACCTATGGAAATAACTTCTTTCAACAGGTTTTTGCATAAAGAAGAAAAACATAGTCCCTAATAAAATAGCAAATCCAAAAACTAAGTTATTTGCTAATAAAATCAAAAGCAAAAGAATTGAAGAAGCAATTATAGAAAACATTAGAAAACCTCTTTCTTTATTCTTTTTATAAAATTTCATTCCAATACTTGGAGCAAAAATTCCAACTGCAGCCATAGCGCTCCACATATATCCAAACCAATGATCTTGAAATCCAAGATCTTGTAAAAATGGAACCCAAGCAATATGAGAACTAAGAGTTCCAGACAAAACTAAAATAGCACTAGCAATAATAAAGTAAAACAAAACTCCATGTTTTCTACTGTAATTAACGGCCTCTTTCCCCTGTCTATTCAATTTCTTAAAAGATTCGCTAACACTTGATTTTTTCCTAACAAAATTCTCTTTTGCAAAACTATCAAGAATGAAGGATAATAAAAAAGAACCTCCCGTAACTAGCCAAATAGAACCTAATCCAAATGTTTTAACAATGAAAACTCCCAAAATTCCAGAGACAACTAAACCAAAACTATCAAAACTCTGCATTTTAACAAAATAACCATGTAAAAAGTCTTTCTTTTCCCCCTTAATCAAATCAGTAACCCAAGCCTCCCCCGCTCCAGACGAAAAAGTCGATCCAAAACCAATCAATGCAAAAGCCCCCAAAATAAAATAGTAATCTCTCATAAAAAATATACTAAAGAAACCAATTCCTTCTAGAGCCATTCCTAACAGAACAGAATATTTTCTCCCGTATAAGTCTGCAAAAGCCCCTGTCGGAACTTCAAATAAAAGCATGAACAATGGGGCCATAGCCATTATAATCCCTATTTGAAATAAACTAAAATCAAGAGTCCTAAAATAAACAATCATAAACGCAGGAAGAAAAAACAACATTGGACTTAACAGAGCATCTAAGTAAAACGGCCATAACAATCCAAATTCTCCTTTTTTGAATATCATCTCTTCCACATCCTATCCAATCTCTTTGCTTTCTTTATCTCAACCTCTGTTTTCAATGCAGAGACAATCTCCTCAGCAATTTCCCTTGGCTTCTTTCCTTTAGTATAAACAACGAAATCAGGAAACTTTTTGAATCTCTTAGTAACTTTCGGATAACGTTTCTTTATCCTTTCAAGAAGTTCTTTTTTATCAACATTCTTGAAATGTTTCCTTCTTAATTCTCTATTAAACAAAAGTCTAATCGAATCCTTAGAATTTTTTGAAGGAAGAAGACCAATTACTATTCCTCTCTCATTAGCAGTATCTCTAACTTCTTTACTTGCCTTAGGAAAGTCTTCTGATGTAACAGATCCTATAGATAAATCATAAACAAAATTGTTCCTTTTGTATTCTTTAGTTATCAAACTATAACCCTTTTTCCTAACAAATTCCATTATTGCTCCAGACTTTATTGCCTTATCCAGCCCGCCCTGTTTTTTGAGAGCCTTCTCCCCAAGCTCATCTGATGAAACGTATCTCAACTTGAGCTTCCTAGCAACTAACTTAGATACAGTAGTCTTCCCCACAGACCTCGGGCCAGTTATTGTTATTATCATTCTTCAATATATCCGCCTTTCTGGAGATTCCACAATTCTTTGTAAACTCCAGGCTTATTGATAAGCTCATTATGTTTCCCTAACTGCACAATCCTTCCCTTATCCATCACTACAATCTTATCAGCATGCATTATTGTTGAAAGCCTATGAGCTATAATTATTGATGTCCTGCCCTCCATCAATCTTTTAAGATCCTTCTGAATTTCCCATTCTGTCTTACTGTCAAGAGCAGAAGTTGCCTCATCTAAAACAAGAATTTTCTTATTTGCTAAAATAGCTCTCGCTATAGAAACTCTTTGCTTCTCTCCGCCTGAAAGTTTCACTCCACGTTCTCCAACAATTGTATTCTCTCTTTGAGGCAATAGTTTAACAAACTTATCCAACTGAGCAAATCTCATAGCTCTCAAAACTTCAGCTTTTGTAGCGCTTGGCCTTGAGAATCTAATGTTCTCAAAGATAGTATCATCAAATAAAATTGCTTCCTGAGGAACAATTGAAAGCTCTCCTCTAAGACTTTCTTGTCTAACATCTCTTATGTCAAGCCCATCTATCTTTATTTTTCCAGTATCAGTATCATACAATCTGTAAAGCAACTTAACAAGCGTTGTCTTTCCACTGCCTGAATGCCCAACTAGAGCAATCTTTTCTCCAGGATTTATTTCTAGAGAAACGTTATTGATAACTTTTCTATCATGATACTTGAAAGAAATTCCCTCAAAGTCTATCTTTCCTTTCTTAACTTTTAATTTGGGAGCGTTCACTTTATCCTCAATATCATTATTTATCTTCTCATAGTCAAACAAGTCTTGAACATCTGCAAGATGCATGTAAAGTCTTCTCAAGCTATGAACAAATCCATACAAAGGCCCCAACAAGCCTCCATATGCTGTATAAATGAAAGCAACAGTACCTATTGTTATTCCTCCATCAAGGAATTTAATCAATGGGAAATAGAATAGGAAGAATGTTCCTATTCCTAAAATTAAACTCTGCCCAAAGTTAAACCATCTTCCATAGTGCCACAGCTTAATCAACCATTTCTTCGAATTGTCAGCTATCTTCGCGAATCTATTCTTAATAAAATTCTCTTTCCCATAATACTTTATTGAATCTATGTTCATGAATACATCTGCAATATTCGCTTTTTCTCTGTCTTCTGCTTCATTAGCTATTAAGTTTGTAGTCTGTTGTTTCAAACTTATAATAACAGAAAATCCGATAAAACAAAAGATAGTCAAGGCTAAAACTATCGTACTAGTTACATCAAGATAAAAGAACGCCACAGACAATAATGCAAATTGCAAAAGCAAAGGAGCAACATCATATATGATGAAGTCTGTAATCCCTTCTAGTCCTCTAGATCCTCTTGTAAGTCTTGAAATCAGACTTCCAGTCTTATGACTTGTGTGGAATCTGTTTCCTAAATGAATAATATGATTGAAGTATCTTCTCTTCAAATCAAAAAGCATTCTTCCTTCAAAGAGATTTGCTAAATGAATCTTAAACCACTGAGAAATGGCCTTAACTAACAAAAGAGACAAATATACTGCAGCAACACCCAATAAAGCTCCAACTAAGATTTCTGAAGCTATTGTTCCCGCAGAAAACTCAGTTCCTCTATCAATAACAATCTTGAACAAATATTTCTCTACTATATGGACTCCTTCAACAATGAAGACCATTAAGATAACAAAGAAATAGAACCATTTATACTTGGAAACTATCTCCCAATAAATTCGCATATTTCTCTTTAAGTCTATCCTTCTATCGTCATTCTTGTTTTTCTTCTTTCTTCTTACGAATCTCATTTTCTTGTTTTTTTCTCCTTGTGATTTGTCTTCTCAGGCCTTGAGACGGCCAAATTTAGCCTTTTCAGCTATTTTTAAGCTTTCTCAAACCTTTAAATATGAGTTTTGCCTTTCAATTCTATGCCTAGAGAGGACATAGTCGGTAGGCCCAGAAGGCCAGCATATAAGCCATCGAAAGACTTAGCTGATGGCATTGATGAGTCAGATTCCACAGAAGACATTAATCCTGACAATAGTGATTTTGACATTGATGCAAAATTGTAACCTTTTCTTCTAAAAAGAGAATATTGCCTTATTTAAAGCCTATGTAGAATCAAACTTTACAAGCTAAAGTCTTGACGGTTGAAAACCTGAAGCATCAACTACTCTTGGAGTCCTTCTCACAATGTAGTTATTTTCTGTTTTCATGAATACAACTAAAAATAAGAGTATAAAAACTTTTCTAATTCAATCCCAAACTCGCATTAATACTATTCCCCGTATCGTGAATAAGTCCATTACTTCCCCTTCTGGGATCATCTCCCTTTCTTTCATAAACTTCCAACCCTCTATCCTTACTATGATTATGATAACCTAAAGGTCCTGATTCACCTTGGCTCCTCTCTCCCCACGCATATCCTGGGCTACTTGAACCGCCTGCTCTCTCGCTCCTTTTAGGAAGAGCGTATGCTCTCGTATCTCCAAGAGTTGTATAGTTATTGTTCGCTACCATGAAAATTCAATAAAAAGAAAGGTTTTAAATCTTTCCAAGTAAAACTTTATACTTGATACTTCTTTAGAAGTGATGGTTTAAGATCTCCCTTGGAAATCTTTATATAACTCTTTCTCTTAAAATAAAAAAGGAAAAGAGGATAAAAATGGCAGCAGATATTCATAAATTAATTGGGGCAATAAATCCAGATTTATTTTGTTCTAACAGAGTTTTGAAATCAGGAGAATCTGACAATAGAAAAGACAAAACTGTTCGTGACCTTGTTAAGAGAATCGTTAAAGAAGAGTTAGATAAAATTAATGATAAAATAGAACAAAAAAAGAAACAAGGATTAGAAATAAAAGATGCAGATAAAGAAACAGATATCTATCTAAAAGCAGCAAAAAAAGTTGAACTTATAGAGAACGATTATTTAGACATTATTGAAACAAGATTTGCAAGTTCAGCAATGTCTCTCCAAGGAATAAAAAATCCAATTGAGAAACACACAATCGACTATGATATTACAGGACAACCAACCCAAATTCTTGAAGAACATTACTTTTGGATTCTTGATTACATAAACGCTAAATATAAAAGATCCTTCAAGTTAGTTGATAACTTCATAACTTCTCCAGGGTCTTCTTTATTCACAGACATGCTGCAAAAAAGATCAACGGCAGAACAAAATGCATCAAGATTGATTGGAAATCTAAATGAAGTCACAAAATCTGTTCTTAATCTTATATATAGTTTAAGAGAATTTCAAACAGTTCTTTTTCTCTATGATGATTACAATTCAGAAGACAAAGCAAAAAAGTCTGGAGCTCTTCTCGCCTTAAAACAAAGATGGCTTGACAAGGTTGACATTTTGAGGGGCGGTTCTTCTATCAAACAACTTTCTATAACTGGAGCAAATCAACCAAACTTTGTTTTATTAATAGATGCCTTTATGAAACCAGAAACACTAGAAGCAGCAGACAAGCTCGATCTCAATGACAGATTGAAACGTCTTGTAAAACAAAGATTAGAAGAATTTTATGTCTGGCTCAATCAATCTGAAGGAGGATTAAGAGGAAGGTATCGTGTAGAAAGAAATTATCTAAAAAGTCAAATGAACGTCCTCAGACTATACGCTCACTGGCTAAAGCCATATCTAAAAGAATCACAAAGACTTGAGCAATCGGAAGATCTTGCCTCTTCATCATCTTTTGTCAACGCCTTTAATACAGCCCTATTTGAATTAACAGTGGTTGGAGAAGGAGCCTATGATCCCAAGGGAGACATAGCTTCAGGAGAATTGCCAGAATACTTTAAAAAATTAAAATTACAATCTTATGTTCCTCTAGTTTTAGTAGAATTCAAATATAGAGCAACCCCAGAATCTCTCGGACAACACGCAAGATTTAGAGGAAAAGCAGAAATATCAATAACAAGCTATGCTCTAACTAGTGAAGAAATTGAATTATTCAAAAAACAAGTTGAAAAAGATAATCTAGGAGACATTCTTGGAGCAATCTCAGGAGCTTCAGAAGATTCATTAGAGCAAATAAAATTAGATGTTGATGAAATTCTTGGAGAAATAAAACCAGACTTAGAATCCTTCAATCCTAAAAAAACTTCAGAGGCAAATCCTTTTACAGCTCTGTTTGATTTTTTCAAACCTATGAAGAAATCCAAGGATGAAAACCAAGTTGGATTGAGTGAAGACAGCAATGAAGAACAAGTTTTAAGATCTCAATCACTATTAGCAGCAAGATGGGAATCTCGTATATTATATGACACATTCAAGAAAGCTCTTGATATGCCTGCATTCCCTCCAGTATTATAATTTATATATTTCTGTTTCCTTGAAAATAGATGAAGAAAAAGAAAATTAAGTCTGCAAAGTCTAAAAAATCTGCAAAATCTAAGAAAAGCAAAATAAAAGAGATTAAAGAAATAAGAAAGGAAGAGGAAGATTTAGAAGAAACAGTATTAGAAGAATCTTCTAACAAGATAAAAGAAATAGCTATTATAGAAAAATTTCCGAATCAGCCTTCTGTAACACAAAATGAAACAATTGATGATTTAGTTCCAGAAAGAAATCAAACTAATAGAACAAATAAAACTAATCCAGCGCCTGGAGAAAACGCAGAGTACTCAGTTCTCAGGTCTTATAATCCTCAAGGCAGAGGAGGATACACAATAGGAAGAATCTATGCTCCTTCAGAAGTTAATGAAAATGTTAATAATCAAACCCCTCTTACCCCAATTCAACACCCTTTAAATTTAAGAACTTCAGATCCCAGATTTGCCTCATCAATGTCAAGAATAAGTACAGTTGAATCTGAAATGCAGAGACAATCAAGGAATAATCAACCTGGACAAGGCCCACAAGAAAAATACCAATACAAAGAAGATAAAAAACCAGAGGTTGGCGAGAGAAAACAACTAAGAAGAGACATGTTCTAAAAAGGTAAATTTATATAACTACTCAACTTTAATAAAAAATGGCAGATTACACACATAATATCTATACTGGAGTTAACTATAATTTTGCTCCAGATTACTCTGAAGGAATCGCTGACGTCCCTGCTTCCCAAATAGGAACTGCAGTAAATGCTCAAACAGCTAATCAGTTACACGCTGTTTCTCAAGCTCTTAATACAGGGCAAAATGTAGTGGAAGTTCAAATGACCTTTCCTGATATTGAAAAGGAAATTCCTAACAAACACCTTGACGAAATCAATCGTCTTAGGAAATTAACAGGAGCTCAATTAACTCTTCATGGTCCCATGTTAGAACCTACAGGAGTAGATGCAGAAAGGGGAAACTGGACCGAGGATGACAGAAGAAGAGTAGAAGATAGAATGTGGTTCGCTCTTGAAAGAGGAAAGAGAATAGACCCAGAGGGAAATATCGTAGTAACTTTCCATGCTTCTACTGGCTTGCCCGAGGTAGAATCAAAAGTAAAGATGCCTGATGGAACTGAGAAAGTCACACACATAGGAGCAGTGAATAGATTAGATGGGAAAGTTGGCCCATTAGATTTAGAAAGTAGAAAAGATTTTCTTTCAGGAAGTAAGACTCCTGAAAAAATTCTAGAAGATATAAATGAACAAAGCTGGGCAACAGAACTAAGCAATATAAATATGGAATTAGCAAGAGCAAAAGATCACATTAGTCATGCTTTAAAAACTGATGACGATACGAAGGGAGTTAAAGGCATCCCTCAAAAACCAGGGGAAATTTTAGAAGAAGTTCAAAAATACAAAGAATTTACTCCAGAACAAAAAAAAGCATATGGAGCGGCAACAGAAGGATATATAGATTTAATAGAAAACAGAAAAGATGCACTCTTTACAGGAGATATTTATTTAAGAGATGCCCAAAATAAATTCAAACAACTTTTCAATCAAGCTTATAAATATGCTGAAGAAAAAGGCCTTGAAAAAGAAAAAGGAAAATTAGATGATTTCTCAAAAAAATGGAAAGAAGCCATAGATGCAGTAAAGGCCCCAAGCGGCGCAATTGAAGATTACAGAAAAATTCCTGGAGCTGCAAACACACTAAGAGAAGGATTAGATATGTTAAACTCCATAAAAGCTCCTGAATCCTGGGAGCCAATAAAAGAATTCGCTTTAGAAAAAGCTTCAGAAACTTTCTCAAACTTAGCAATAAAAAGCTATGATGAATTTAAAGATGCAGCCCCAATAATAAGTTTAGAAAATCATCCTGCAAGTCCAATGTCCGGATTTAACAGGGCAGATCACATGAAAGAATTAATAGAAAGAATCAGAGAAGACTTCACAAAAAAAGCTCAAAAGAAGTTTGGTATGAGCAAATCCCAAGCAGTCAAACAAGCTGAAAAGATGATCGGAGTTACATGGGATGTTGGACACATAAATAATCTAAGAAAATTTGGATATGATACTAAAGATATAGTAAAGGAAACAGAAAAAATCACCCCTTATATCAAACATGTTCATCTTGCAGACAACATGGGCTTAGAAGACGCAGAACTCCCTATAGGTTGGGGAAATGTTCCAATGAAAGAACATGAAGCTGTTCTTAAAAAAATGGGAGTAAATCCTGAAAAAATAAAAAGAATTGCAGAAACTGCAACATACATACAACAATTTGGAGGTTCCTCTCCTTTGCCTGAAATCCTTGGTCATTACAACTCTCCAATTTATGCAATGCAAAATGGCCCCTATTGGAGCCAAGCCCAAGGAGCCCCAGAAGGATATTCATATAATATGGGTCCCGGATATATGCTTCCAGATGCAACATTTTCATTAATATATGGCGGATCTCATACAGGCTTGCCAATAGAATTAGGAGGAGAACTACCTGGAGGAAGAAGCAGATTTTCAGGTGCTCCAATGTCTTAATTATAAACATTTAAAAAGAATATTAAGTATTCAATTATATCAAGAAACCTTTTCCTTAATGTTTAGGTTTCTGGATGCTCAAGATTGCATCCATTTAAACAACAATCTTGACAACAAAAAGAGAAAGATGGTAAAAAAGAAAAAATCTTCTAAAAAAAAGAAGTCTTCTAAAGAATCCGAAAAAAATGTCTCTAGAAAGCTTACTAAGAGTGAGAAAGAAATTGCCCTTGATTTAGCTCAGAAGATATATGCAAAGTTTGATAAGATGATTAAAGCAACCGTTTTATTCGGCAGTCAAGCAAAAAATACTTCCAACCAAAGTTCTGACATAGATTTAATTATTATTCTTGATGATGCATCAATTAATTGGGATTTAGAATTAATTGCATGGTACAGGGAAGAATTAGGAAAAATAATTGCTGCACAAAAAGATTCTGAAAGATTCCACATAAACACAATAAAATTAACAAGTTGGTGGAATGATGTTCTTCATGGCGATCCTGTTGTACTAAACATTCTAAGATATGGAGAAGTATTAATAGATTCAGGAGGATTTTTCGAACCAATCAAAGCCTTATTACTACAAGGAAGAATACGTTCAACTCCAGAAGCAGTTTATGCTGCTTTACAACGTGCCCCCCTACATTTAGCAAGATCAAAACAAGCAGAAATGTCTGCAATAGAAGGAGCTTATTGGGCAATGATTGATTCTGCTCAAGCAGCACTAATAACTGCTGGAAAAGTTCCTCCAAGCCCTGAAAAAATTCCCGAACTACTTAAGACAACTTTCGTAGATCCTGGCTTACTAAAAATGGACGCAGTAAGGGCCATAAAAGACCTTTATGGTTTACATAAAACAATTTCTTATAGAGAAATAAGCGATATAAAAGGATCTGAAATTGACAAATGGCAAGAGACTGCAGAAAAATTCCTTGCAGATATGATTAAACTTATTGATGAAATGTTAGAAAAATCTTAATTTCTTTCAAGAGAGAGCCCTACTAAGTATTCCATTACAAAATCTTTTCCTTTAGAATCTCTATCAGCAAGTAAATTCAAGTTTCTTCTTGTATAAGTTGCTTTTCCAGAATCACTTCCGAGCACACCATCTAACTCTTCCTTCTTATCGTTTGCATACAAGTGAACTCTAATCTGTGCCGCTCTCTCAGAAAGTGCCAATGTTTGCATATTATTACTAAGAGCTATCTTATAAACAGCTTCATCTCCTCTAACTTTTAGATCTTCATCTATAATCTTCTTTGTTTTTTCTTCAACATATTCTTTAACACTAGTAATTAAATCGGCATGCCCTACTCTTTTCTCAGGATCTTGATGATCTCTTAAAAGTTGGTTTAATTCCAAAACATTAGAATGTAGACCCACTCTCTTATTATGTGTCTCGGCATCACTAGCTCCAGATTCATCCTTTGTAGGTGTTAATTCAAGATAATGTTCTACTAACTTATCTTCAGGTGCTCCTAAAATTATCGCACCCCTATTATCATCAAAAATATTAGTAGATGCAACAGTATGATAAGTTACAGCTCCGTGTAAGAATCTTTCAATAAGAGCATCATTTGTTTCAACTTCATTTCTAACTCCTTCATCTCGCAAAGCCTCATTTCCTTCAATAGTAAGAGAATGATGCATAGCATACTCTCTAGCACTTTGCCTTGTGTCTACATCAGCTTTAGGATCACGCAAAGCCTTAGCTAAACCTTCTGCCTGCTTTCTCTGTATAAAAGCTCCTGCAAACGCGTCATATCTCTCTTTATCATTGTCTGGACTCATACTTTTTCAATAAAAAACAGGTATTTAAAGCTTTCTATTATGTTATTACTCAAGAAAAGTAACAAAATCAGAATATATCTAACTTAACATCTTCATTGCTTTCCCCATCACTACCCCATTCTTCTCCCAAATCATCCTCAATCATCCCCTTAGCAATTTCCTGATCTAACTCATCAGCTAAATTATCAACACCATTCTCGCTCTCTTCTTCAGCCAATTCTTCACTCTTATCATTATCTTCAATCTCCAATTCCTCTCCTAATTCATCATCTAAAAGAGCATCTTTCTCAACTTCTTCTCCTCCCATTTCCTCAGCATCATCTGGCTCTTCGTTATCTAATAGTTCTCCTTCCTCTAAAACTTCCTCTTCTTCTTTCTCAGGCTCTTCCATTTCCCCAGAAGTAATTGCAATAGCTTCATTTAAATTAGGAATTTCTTTATCTAATCTATCTAAAGTTCCAGGAAAATACTCATTGTCCTTCTCTTTCCCTTCATCTTTTTCCTCTTCTGACTCTAGTTCTTTCAAAACAAGCTCTTCCATATCAGCCATCTCAGGATCATATTTCTTCTGATATTGATTTATTACTTTCTGAACAGTTTGCAAAGGTGCTTCTGCTTTTCTTTCATAAGGCTTTCCTATATGTCCAGCAACTTCTTCAGGAACAGAAGCAACACTTTCTGCTTCCTTTCCACTTTCTGCTTGAAGATTTTCTTCAGCGTCTTTTATTATTTTACTTAACTTGTTAGCAACATCAGCATTAACACTTATAGAATCAATACCTTGTTTTACTAAGAATTCAGCTATCTCCGGCTTGCTTCCTGCTTGTCCACAAATACTTGTTTCCGTTCCATATCTTTTACAAGTCTGAATAACATACCTCATAGAATTCAAAACTGCTGGATGAGCCTCATCATACAAATATTGAACATCAGAATTATTTCTATCTATAGCTAATGTGTATTGCGTCAAATCATTAGTCCCAAAACTTATGAAGTCAATACCTTCTTCACAAATTTTATCAATTATCATAACTGCTGCAGGAGTTTCTACCATAACTCCAATCTTAACATTACTTGGAATTGAAACCTCAGATTTAGCAATTCTTTTCATTTCCTTAACTTCCGAAATAGAAATAATCTGAGGAGCCATTAATCCTATCTTTTTATCAGGAAACTCATCTGCTATTTCCTTTATTGCAGTAAATTCAGCCCTTAAAATCTCTGGATGTCTCAAACTAAATCTTATTCCATGATCTCCAAGCATAGGATTTCCTTCAACTTCCTTACTTGCCCCAATCAAATTTCTAAACTCATCTGTTCTAATGTCTGAACTTCTGATCCAGATCTCATCAAATTCTTTAACAATGTCTTTCAATCCATTAGAAAGTACTTTTATGTATTCATCAACCTTCTTCTCTTTAATATATGCTAATGGATGTTTCCCTCCAGAAGCAATTATTCCTTCTAATCTTACAAGACCCACACCCTTTGCTTCTGATTTAGCAGCCCTCTCAGCGTAATCTGGCAAATCAACAATAACTTTTATCTTTGTTTTAGTATCAAACTCTATAGGTTCAACTTCAATAATTTTAGTCTCTCCTCTTCCCTCAAAAACCTTTCCATTACTCCCATCGACAGTTATAACTTGTCCATCTTTCAATGTCTCTATTGCGTTCCCTGTTCCGACAACTGCTGGGATACCCATTTCTCTTGAAACAATAGCTGCATGGCTTGTGAGCCCGCCTTCATCAGTCACAATAGCCGCTGATTTTTGCATTGTAACAACCATATCAGGATTAGTCATTTCAGTAACAAGAATATCTCCATTCTTCACTTTACTTAGCTCATTCAGATTCTTAACTATTCTAACAACTCCAACTCCAACTCCAGGACTAGCTCCCAATCCACTTAATAAAACTGTCCCCGCAATTTCAGAACTTCCTTGTTCCTCCTCAACTTTTGTTGTAATCGGTCTGCTCTGCACAATATAGATTTGATTATTTTCAATAGCAAACTCAATATCTTGACCAAGTTCATAATGCTCTTCTAACTGAATAGCATATTGTCCAAGCCTTTTAACTTCATAATTAGAAAGCACTCGCTGTTTGCCCCTATCTTCAGTAAGTTTCACTACTCCAGTTTGTCCTGAAGAATCTCTAACAACTGCAATCTTCTTATAAGAAATCTTCTCCTTTAAAACCTGTAAGTTTTCAGTATCTCTAGAAATCACATAAATATCTGGATTTATCCTTCCAGAAACAAGTCCTTCTCCTAATCCCCAAACAGCCTCAATCAAAATACTTTCATCTTTCTTTACAGGATTCTTAGAAAACATTACACCACTCTTCTCGCTATCAATCATCTTCTGAACAACAACTGCAAGCTCTGTTTCAGAATGCTTAAATCCTTTCTTCTCTCTATAAAAAATAGCTCTCGGAGTGAAGAGTGAAGAAAAACACTTTTTCACCTTTTTAATTAAATCAAAATTTCCTTTAACATTTAGGAAAGATTCTTGCTGCCCTGCAAAACTTGCATCCACTAAATCTTCCGCAGTTGCACTGCTCCTAACTGCAACAAAAGGAGGCTCATGACTTGTCTTCAATATCTCCATAGCGCCACCCCCAGCTTTATCAATATTCTTTTTATCAACATCTAAGACTTCATAACTTTCTAAAATAGGGCTCTTCAACTCTTCAGGAAAATCAGCAGACTCAATTAGTCCCCTTATTTCTTTAGAAGCAGCATTTAATGCATCTGTATTATTAACATCTAGGTTATCTAAAATTTCATTAATCTTATTCTTAATTCCGGCCTTCTCAATAAAATAACTATATGCTTGTGCTGTAACAACAAATCCAGGAGGTATGGGAAATTTATTATTATACATTTCTCCTAAACTTGCTCCTTTCCCTCCAGCAATCTTTACATCTCCATGATTCAATTCAGAGAACCATTTAACAAAACTCACAGAGCCCTTACTAGCCTCTTTTTCTCCCATACAACTCCTAAAAAAACAAACTTAATAAAGTTAATTATGTCTTCTTTCCTCTTCTCTTAAGATAATCTTGATAAATCCCTTCGGAAATTAAATACTTCTTAACTCCTTCAGGAGTATTAGGTCCTTGATATTTTGTCAACTTTCTCAAACTTGGAGGTTCATCAGACTGAGCAGCTCTTTTCAAACCTCTATACTCTCTAGAATTTTCCTTTCTTGCTTGCTCTCTGAGCTTAGTCCAATAATCTAAAACCCCTATTCTTTCAAGAAAGTTCCTTATTGGTTTATTACTCAATTCTGTTCTTTCTTCTATCTCTTCCTGAGATTTCCCAGATAAAGCCAGCTTAACGACAAGCCTTTCTTTTCCGTTAATCCCTCTAAGTCTTGAAATATCTCTTCCCCTTCTTGATACAAATTTTTCAAGTCTACATCTAAAATCAGAAGCAGAAGAAGAACGATGCATCATGTTCTCTATAGATCTAATTTCTCCTTCATCATATTGAAGATTTCTCTTCCTATATCCCATTTTAATCTAGCTTCTCAAAAACAATTCTTCCCCTACAAGGAACTTTTGTCTTAACCAAATTAAGAATCTTTCTAGCAATTCTCGCAGTTCTTTCATCTACAGTTGTAATAATAAAAAGCTCTTTTCCAGGATTAACAATAGCTGCCCTTCCCATTGTAGATCCAAAACTATGCTTCATTCCTGAACTTAATCTGTCCGCTCCTGCTCCTGCAGCTGTCTTGTTCTCCCTTAAAATCTGATGTGGATACACTCTAATTTCCAAATAATATTGTCCAGGAACTGACTTGTCCAAAGCCTTGTTCAAAAGAGTTCTACAAGATTCCAAAGCATTGTCTCTTAATTGAACCTTTTCACTCGAAACATATCCTACTTGGAACTTATGTTTCCCTTGATTATGACCTTTCAAATCTCCCATATTAAATTTAACAATTTTACTTGGGGGAATCGCCTTAATATAAGCTCTCTTCCTGCTCCCTGATTTCCTAGTATATGGACGAACTTTTCTCTTACTATAACTTGATGCTTTTCTTAAACTTGCCATTTACTTCTTCTCTCCTTTTTTTTCTTTTGTCTCTGTTCCTGATCCGGAAACTTCAACTTCCGTAGTAACTGCTTGTCCTGGTAATCCTCTCTCAAAAATAGCTCTAACTAATCCTTTATTCCCATGAGCACTTTTGATTTCCCCTTTAATCTCCTTGCCTCCTGTGCTCTTCCATAATACACTAGACCCAACTAACTTCAAGGCACTAGGCCGATCTTTAGCTCCTACATCAAGAAGAAAATGCTTTTCCTTGATAGTTTTTCTTCCTCGTCTAAATTGTACAACAATTCCTTTAGTCATTTTCTTCAAAGAAAGGTTAGGTTTTTAAACCTTCTCTCAGAGGAAAATACATGCAAACAGCAGTAACAACACAAGAGAACGCAAAAGTAGAAGAATTTCTTAGTTCTTACTGGCCTTTACACCCAGCCTTAGAAGGATATCAAAAAGTCTTAAAAAGAATTGGAAGAAAAGTAACTGAGAAAGAGATAAAACAACTAGGAGAATCATATGAAAAATATAAATTTGAAATTAAAGAAATGTTCGGCCCAGAACCTATAGATGAATGGGATGCTTTAAGCGAAGAACAGATAGAAAAGAGTACGATAAGAGAATATGACAATATAATCGGACACATGCTCAAAACAGGTCTATGTGATTTTCTTCCTCCAGAAACAGTTCTAAGAACAAGAAAAACTCTCCAATCTCTATTAGAAAAATTATCTACAGAAAAAGAAAGATTTTCAATAGTTGACCTAGGATGTGGAGATGGAAGAATATCAATTGGATTAGCTCTATTCCTAGAAAACTTAGAAAGAATTTATTGTATTGATTCCAACGAACATGCTATTCAAAGAACACAAACTAATATAGAAAATCTGTCTCCCCAAAATATAGCCATAGCTAAAGACAAAGTTACATTAATTCAAGCAGATTTTGAGAATCATGTACCTCAATTCACATCTCATTGTCCTGAAGGAGTAGATATAGCTTTGTCAGCATATCCAAACTATCACATTATAGAAGTTGCACAAATAGCAACGCCCTTCATGAAAGAAGATGGAAAAGTAATCGCTTACTATCCCGTAGACTTTTTAGGACTAAACTGTACTACAGAAGAATACTTGGGTTGTATGCAAGCAGAAAGAGGAATGCAAATGCTTGTCCTAGACTTAGAAGACAATATCTTCGATTATAGAAATTTCACTCCTTGGGAAATAGTTGTAGGAACTGAATTAACAAGAAGAAATGATCAGTCTTAAATTTTTTTGTCAGTATCAATCCATAGTGAAAATTCATAAAAAGATTTTTATACCTACAATTTCCAAAACTTTCATGAATAAACAGAAAAGTAATAGAATATATAGAAAATTAGGAGAAGGACTACCAGATGGAAAGATTAGAAGTTCTGAAAGAATATCTCCTCAAGTTCTAGCAGGCCATAAATCAGGTTTAACAGTTAAGCTTGCACAATATAGCAAAGATAGAAACGAATTCAGAGGAGTAGCAATTCCAGAATCTGCTCTTGATAGATTAAGCTCTCAAGAGAAATCTCAACTTTTAGGAATGCTTGACAATTTATTTGATGTAGATACAATAATAATAAACAGAATTACAGAATTACTTGACTCTGGAGCTGAAAATTCAGAAATTTATGAAGATAGTGAACTTAAAGATTTCGATCCAGCAAAAATAAGAGCACACATCGCTCATTATAATATGGGAACTTACGATTAATCTTTCTTCAAAGGATAAATTTGGAACAAAATATTTGATTTATTCGCAAGATCTGTATTGTATTCTCTTCCAGCCATATCAACAGGAGTATAACCATTCTTTGTAAATGCGTCCCATGCAATTTCTAAAAAGTTATTGTTTAACTCTGCAGCGTCTCCTGATTCTCTCTTAGGATTTACCCAAGGATTAATATTAACTGTTGTTGCAACAACCGCACTATCTTTCAATCTTCTCTTAACAAGCGTTTCTAAAGCTTTTTCCCTTCTTGGAGTCATTCTACCAACATAATCAAGGAAAACAATATCGAATTTATAATCAGGTCTATTTGATATAATTGTAGCAAACTCTTCAGAGATATCATAATGTCCAGCAACTTTTTTTACACTCTCTTTCTCAAGCCTATCAATTGCTGAATGATAATCATCAATACTTAAAGATTCACGTTTATACTTAACTCTCAAACTAGTATCACTTTCTTCATCAGTATCTTGAACAACTCCAACGTCTGGATGATTAAGAAAATCAAGAAGTAATAACTCATCTAAATCAGCTCTAACAGCTTCAGAAGAGTCAAATGCTCCATCAAATTCCCCATGTTCAATAAGGCTAGTCATCAAATTGTATGCTCTCTCTCCATTCTCAGGGAAAACACCCCTTAAACTAACACCTTCACTTGAAAGAGCATTATGAAGTTTGAAAAAACTTGTAAAATTAGGACCTTCTAAACCTAAATAATTAAGTTCTACAGGAGCCTTCTTTCTTTCTACAAGTTCTCTTTCACGAGTGTCAATCTTTCTAATTTCAAAATCACATCTACCAATTTCTCGATTTTTTATTTGAATTGCATGTTCTCCAAGAATACCATCCTTTAAAATTTGATTAAGGTTTGATTCAAACTCTCCTCTTTCACTTTTAGGAAGAGACCTTATAAATTTTTTATATTGTTCAAAAAATTCCCCAACAAGACTAGGTGTATAAGTTCTCAAATCAAAAGTAATAGTCAAGTGTTGAGCATTCTTCTCTCCAACTAGTGTTCCCCTTTCAGAAACTTCTCTTCCTTCAACTTTAGATGATCTTGATCTCCCTCCAAGAACATCTTTAACGAATTGATCAATTCGATAATTAGGACCCTTCATAAAGAATTGTAATTTTCTTCGACCTTCTCCTATCTCCACGATCTGTTCTCGAATTTCTCCTATTCTATCTTCAAGGATTTTTCTCTCATCCCTAACAGTTCTAATTGTACCATCAACAACTCCCGTTCTTCCCTTAATTTCACTTAAAAGAAATTTTTCAACATGATCAACAAGCATCTTTCTTGTTTCTTCTTTTTCTGGATCATACCAACTTCTCGTTCCTTCAATACTAGGCTCTTTAACAACTTCCCCGTCCCTTAATAAGACAAGATCTCCATCTACAAATCCATAATTTTCTCTAACATAATCTCTAGATAAGACTCCCCTTATTTTATCCATTGATTCCGGATCAAAAGTAACCCACAAAAACTTTGAGAAATCTTCATCTTTTGTTATTTTCAAACATTCTTTAACTTTCTTTCTTATTCTCCTTCTTCTTTTTCCATCTCCAGGAGTATACTTATTAACAAATAAAGATTCATATAATCTATTAGCTACAAATCCTTGAAAACTTGTAGATGTATTAGTCTCTAAATCATTTTGTTCTAAATCGAATTCTACTCTTGAAGAAAACTCTTCTAATGTAGATGTTCCATAACTAAACCTCTGCTTTCTATATTCTGATTGAACATCGTCTATAACCTCTCTTGCACTCTTTGGAGCATGTGAATCAGATTTTCCTTTAGTCTTTTTCTTTACTCTTCTTCCTGTTCTTCTTCTTTCTGTTCTATTTGCAAGAAGATCTTCGATTTCATCTAAAACATCAACAATATCTAATTTATTTTCAACACAATAAGCTCTTAATTCTCTAGGGCTCTTTTTTAAATCTCTAAGCCTATCGCTTGGCATTCGCTTAAGACTCATTTTATTTTCCTCTTAGCTTTCCATATAATTCAACAGGAAATGAATCAACTAAAAATGAAACTCCTATTCCTTCATATTCATCCTCAAGCTCACTTGCTATTTGATCTCCTAAAGCGCTATAATCAGGACCTTCTCCAGAAACATTAAATCCATATGTAACAAGATCTCTAAATCTTCCTCTAAATGGATTTGCTCTCTTTAAACCAGTAGCTTGAGACAATACTGCAAAAGCCGTATCATTCAAAGCGCTTCTTAAATTGCTAGCTGATTTTTTCTCATCATCTACATAAGTAGGCATTACAACACTAATTCCTGATCTTCCAGAAACTACATTTCCCATCACAAACAATTCAATATTCTTAATAGCTTCTCCATTACTTCCTCTCTCAAGCAATGTAACTATTCTCTCTCTTTCGGAATCACCTAAACTCATCAAATCAGCCAGAGATGTTCCTCCATAAGTATTCACAAGATCAAAATTCTTTACTCTATCTGCTTGATCAATCAGTGCAGAATAAATAAAATCGGCTCTTTCTACTAAAACCTCAGAAGCTCTTTTGTCTTGTTGAACCAATCTTTCTCTTAAAGATCCTGTTCCTGCTTTAGCCAAATTAGCTCTTGGAGATTTTCCTCTTACGCCTCCGACATCAGAATCAGGAAGACTTGCCATATAATCATCAATATCAAGGTCTGGATTTGTAGGACTATATCCTTTCAAATTTAATCTATGATATTGAGTCATAAGTCCTTTATTAGTTTTTTCTTCACCAAATACTGCATTATATCTTTCTGCAGTATCATTCCAAGACAAATTTAACTGATTTCTAGCTCTCCATAAAAATTCATTTCTTCCATCATCATATCCACTTTTTCTCCCTCTTTGTCTAGCTTGTTTAGGAACAGAAGTAAATTGTTCAGGAATACTCTCCATATCTGGAATTTCGACGCTCAAATGAGAAAATCTATCATGTTTCCCCTTTCTAATAGAACTAGTTAATGTGTGGATAGAACTATTTGTCTTTCCAGGAAAAGCTACACCGATAACATTTTCAGGGCTAGCTAATTCTTTTACAATTTCTGAAGCCTTTACTCTTTGGAGAGTTCTAATCCAAGCTAATTTAGCTGCATCTTCTGTCCAAGGAGTACGTAGTGATTTTTTAGCCATTTTATTTGTCTTATTTGTTGATATTTAAATTTAACTATTGTTATAACTTTTAAGTTACATATTATCCTTTCTTTTTCTTCTACCTTTTCCATTTTTCCCAATACTATTAAAGACAAGATCTTGCGCCCTTCTAGCTGCAATTTGACTAATCTCTACTGGACTTCCTCTCAAACTTCCACGTGAAACTGCATTTTCTGTTTCAAAAGAAGCCGCTTCTGCCGCCATAACATTAACTAAGTAAAATTGCTTTTCCTCTGGTTTTCCATTTACAACAAGCCTTGTATAATCAGGATGAGCAGAATTTACAAAAATAGTTGGATCTCCTAAATTTTCTCCCAATCTTGATCTTAATTGTTCTTCTTGTAGATCAAAATCTTCTAATATCGGTACTCTAAATGGAACTCTTCTCCCTGAATCTGAATGTGTTCCTTCTTGTTCAATTTCTCTTGGCTTCCTAGGTTCTCTCGGGCCAGCAGGAGTTTGAGGAGGATTCCTAACTCTTCTAATTATATCAATGGGCTCTGTTGTTTTATAACTCTGTCTAAGCACATTCCAAGCTTCATTTAAATCTTGGTTTTGTTGATCTGTCCCTTTCTGAGTAACTAATGACTCTACCTGAGGCCAAAGTTCATCATTTAATCCTTCTAAAACATCAACTAATTTCTTGAATACTTTTGATCCTCTTCTAATACCATCTCTTCCTAAAACTAAACTCAAATTCATATTATTAATAAACCCAGAAACATGTCCAGAACTCCACAAAGGAAGTGCAGCTACTCTAGGGTCTTTTTCCAATAACCTAGTTACAGAATCATAAACATTAACATCTTTTGTATAAACTCCTACTTTTCTTGCCTTAGAAGTTGGATCTGCAAACAATAATACCTGAACAGGGAAAGTATCCATTCCTCTACTTCCATCTGGAAAAACAGTCATTGCTTGATATGTTTCTGTTCTACCTGTCAATCCTAACAAAGGCACTCCAGGATAATTCATAGGAGAAACAACTTCACTTTTCTCTCCTAATAAAGATCCTAAACAAACAATCATCTCACTTCTCATTAAAAGAGGGCTGTATGTCTCTCTAAGAAACCTTTTTAATACACTTAAATTCTTAAAATTCTCATTAAAAGTTAATTTATCAAGATTTAAAACAACTTTTGTTCCTTGCTCAAATCCTCCTCCAAAACCTTTCTCCATTTCCTCATCTTCGACAGTTGTAAAATCAGGATAAAGTCTTCCATCTTTTATACTATAATTAAGTCTACCATATTGACTTTCTTCAGGAACTTTAGAAATAATATCTACATTTGATCCTCTATCTCTTCCTCCAAGGGAAATGAAAGATGTAAGCCCAATACCTTTTTCTCCTCTTTCATTAGGCCTATCAAATTTATCTCCCTCAAAAATTCTCTCAGGAAGGGTTTTCACAGTTTGGTTAGGCATCCCAGTACCATCATCTCTTACTAACACTCTTCTATTTTGCGAGTCAATCAAAATATCAAGCACTCCTCCCCCAAAAGATCCATTTTCCGCCATTGCTCTATAAATTGCATCAAGACCATTAGTTGGATATTCTTTAAAGGCAAATAAAGGATGTGTATAAATATCTCCAGCTTCCACAATTGCTCTATGTTGTCCAGCTTCAGTTATTTTTGGTTTTATATATGTCATCTTTTTCTCCTAGGGCTTAATTTTTCTGGAACATCCATATCTCTCAAAAATGTGCTTGGCACACCCTTTTCTCTATGAATTCCTCCAAACATATTTACTAACCAACCCCATCTAGTCGTTTGTCCAGTCTCTCTTAAATATGACACTAATTGGTCCCTTTCCTCTTGAGAACATTGTCTGAAATAATCTATTTGATCCACAAGACCATCTAAATGATTATCCAATGCTAATCTTCTCTCTTCATGATCTTTCTCATAACTTCCACCAAGAGCCCCTACTTGCTCTACTAATTCTCCAACTGCTTTAGTCAATTCAGTTAATTTTGTATTTTCACTATCCTCTTTCATGGGCGCTTCTTCCGCAGGCTCCTTTCTTACTGGATCCTTTTCTCTCTTTGGAGCTATGTTTTCATATTGCTTTAATGCTCTTTCAATCTTAGTTACAACCCTTCTTCTAGAAGACCTGCTTTCTATGTATCCAGTTACAGAATCAATACTAACTCCTGCAGATTCAGCAACTTCTCTTTTTGAAATTCCTTTAGAACCGAGCCAAATATCTAAACTTCCTCTTGGCAACCTTCCGCTTTCAATTTGACCAATTGTTATAGTCTTTGGGTCTACATAATTATCCGGCCTAAAAACTTCAATACCTGTAATCTTATATAACATAGCTCTAGAATATGAATTCACTTTACCAATATTTGATACATTTCCATTTCTATAGTCTTGTAGAGTTGTTTTTGGAAATATCTCTTTAAGTTCAGTCAGCCTATCAGGATTATCAACTATCCAATCATTCAATTTTGCATTCCAAGTTTTAGCTTCCATATAAAATACCTATCAGAATATCCAATAAAAGACGTTTTTAAACCTTTCTAAGAGTGTAATTCTAAAGTAATAACAATATCAATATCTTGACATTGTTCCTCTAAACGCATTCACTTTTTGAGCAAATTTTTCAGGACAGACTGTATTAGTAATCTGTTCAATATATTTTTCCACTTGATAAATCTTCGAAGAATCTCCAGATAATTCACTAATTATTGGCTCTCCCATTCCATCAAATCCTTCAACTAAATCAAATAACAATACTTCTACTAACAAATTATATCCTGCAGGAATTACCATTGAATCTACTTCACTTAATCTTCCAGACAAAAGTCTTCCAAACTCATAAACATCATCACCTAAACCAGGCACATGATCCTCTAAATGGTTCAATTTCTCTCTCATTTCAGTTGAATCTATTCTATCTTCTAATTTCATAAAACAAACGAAAACAAGAGGTACTTAAACCTTTCTAAAAGTATAATTTTTAAGTAATAACAAATTACAAAACTATCTCAAAGTCGCCCAACTCTTTTTGTAGAACAGAAAATACATTTCCAGAAAGAGAAACTTTCAAACTGTCTTTAGCTTTTTTACTTGCTTCTCTCAATTCTTCTTCATTAGAATCAACAAGCTTTTTCCCAACAATCTTACTTATCTTTCCTGATTGTACTAAAAACGTCTCCTTGTCCGTTACCATTAACTCTCCATTCCCTTTCTTTCCCTTAACTTGTATTAAAGACTTCTCAATAGCAACTAGTTCCTTTCTCTGAGCATATTCTGTCAATACAGAAATAAGTTCATTAGCTTCTGCTGTAAACTTTTGCATCTCTGTTGGACTCAATTTCTTCTTTCCCTTAATTTTATGCTTAATTTCTGAAACATTTCTAATAACTTGCAACATTCTTCTAGGGACTTTTCCTTTCTTTACCAATTCGGAATCAAAGTCTTTAATTATTGATTCTCTTGACTTATTCCCAAAAACGCTCTTTGTTAAATCAAAAATTTCATTTTGAACTCTCTCTGCTTCATATTCCTGCATTCTCTCTTCAATCTTTCCTCTCATCTCCTTCATCTTTTTAACATAACCATCATGTTCCTTCTTAAACTTATCAAGCTCTGTTCCAGAAATTTCACTTAATTTACCATGTTCATAATCCTTAAACAACTTAATCGCTTTTTCTAAAATCTTTAAATCAGCAAGAGACATAAGTTTTTCCTTCTCAACTAAAATTTTCTTCACTTCAGCAACCATTCCTTTAGGGTCAGGAGGTGCTTGTCCTGCAAGCATCATCAACGCTTGTGTTGGAGTAATAACTCCATAATAAATATCTATCATTGCATCAATCATTCTTCTTTTCAGTAAGTTTTCAGTCTGCTCTCCAGACTTCATAAACATATCAACTGCTTCCGGACTTGGCTTAATCTTGCCCATCTTCAAAAGTAATTTCCAAGGAATAAATGTTCCTCTATCATAAAATGGAATCCCATCTCTAACAAAAGTAAATGCAACAGGCTCCGCATCTCTAACTCTCTGCCAGAAATCAGTAAGAAGCCATACTTGAACATGTAAATTATTCTTAACTCCAGCTAAAGCCATCGCTTCTCTTATATAATCATGAATCATTGCCCTAAGTTTCTCCAATAGCTCAAGCCTTGGCATTCTTTTAACATCCGTATCATCAATAATCACAATACAATCAAAATCAGAATCCTTATCAGCAACTCCTCTAACTAAACTTCCTCCAATCGCATATGTAGCAACATATTTCTCAAACTTTCTCAATACAAGAGACTTATGAATATTTGCAAGTCTTAATGCTCCTAAAAATCCATTGTCATATAATGGAAAACTTCCGGAAACAAGATCCATCAAGTCAAACTTACTGTCTAATCCATAGTTCCACAAATCAACTTCTGTCTTAACTAAAAGCCAAACATTCTCTTTACTTTCTTTTATAATCTTTACAACTTCGTCTTTAATCTTATTTATATCCTTAAATTGTTCTTCAGGAATACACATCAGCAATAATGTTGGATTTGTCTTTTCAACTTCAACAGGCATTCCTTCATCTTCTGCAAATAAAGGTAATCCAACTCCTGGCAATACACTCAAGAATTTTGTGAATTTATATTTCTTCAGAATCTTTTTCTTAACATTCTCTAATTTCTTCTTAAGAGCTTCAAACTCAGCTTTAACTTCCTCAGGGGTCTTCTGCTTTGGCATTTGAGGCATCTTCCCCATACCAGCAGGCATTCCCGGCATAACCATATTTGGCTCATACTTCTTATTAGAATTCAGCTCTCCTGTAAGTGTCTCTGGTGTTTTCTCTTTTTTTGCGTGATTGTCTTGACTCATAAATAACAAAAATTCTAAGGCTTTTTAAAACTATGCCTTGATGATGCATTGTTACCTAAGAGGTTGGTAAAACATCAAAAAAATTTAGTTTGCCATTTTAATCAACTCCAGCCATTTATTTTCTGATATGAGTTTTAGGTTAGGGATAGCTAATTCATAAGGACAGCAGTAGAGCAAATGAAGAAAATCCCAGATAATTCTGTAGATTTAATTGTAACTTCTTAGTTAATACAAGTCCTTAAGTACTGTTGCTGACTGAATTAACTATCGGTTGTCCTTGAAAAGGATGTAACTGTTCAGCCTCTGTTGAGTATTCGGCTATTAATGGGGTGGAAGGGCTATAACTCACCATATGAAATCTATACTCTTTAAGCT
>NZBT01000013.1 GCA_002688015.1 Candidatus Pacearchaeota archaeon | reverse complement strand
TAATGTTTGTTTGAAAATTTCCTATTTTCATTATAAACGTTATCATTCGGGGTTTTGATAATGTTTGTTTGAAAATTTCCTATTTTCATTACGAACCTACTTATTAACTGTCATCCTAAAATATCCTTCCTCCAACCCTTCTCCTTCTTAACTTCTTTATCAAAATCTTTCAAAGTTGCAATATCTTTAAGATGATAATCAGGACGATAATGAGTTATTCGAGGAAAACGCAATGCAAAACCAGAGGCATACTTAGGACTCCTCTGAACATTTTGATAAGTAACTGAAACAATTATCTTTGGCTTAACCGAGACACAAGTTCCATTTTCTTTTATAATCAAAGGCTGTAACAATTTATCCATCTCTGAATAAGTGGTACCTCCTGCATCATCTTTTTCCTTCAAACCAGATGAAACTCTTCCAACTTCCAAAAAACTCGCACCCTCATCAGAGCAAGCAACATAAAAACTTGTTAAGCCTCCGGCTCTTTTCCCGGTTCCATATTCGGCCCCGGTAATAACTAAATCCAAATCTTTTGCATCAGGTTTCATCTTAACCATATATCCCACCCTCCTTCCAGGGCGATAAGGCGCATCCAATTTTTTAAACATGATTCCCTCTTCACCAATTTTCAAAGCATCCTTGTAAAACTTAGTAACCTCTTTTTCGTCATCCGAAATAAATTGCTTCGACAATCTAATCTTAAATTTTTCAGTCTTTACAATTTTTTCAATTAACTTTCTTCTTTCCCTCAAGAACAAATCGATCACACTTTTCCCATCATAAAACATCACATCAAAAACATTAATTTCAACAGGCAATTTTTTCACCAACCTAGGAATTTCATGCTTTCTTTTAATTCTTTGACTAATAAATTCAAAGGGCTTTGTCTTCTTGGTTTTTGGATCATATCCGACAACCTCGCTATCTATGACAAAACTCTTCCCCTTTACATGTTTTTTAACTATTTCAACAACATCAGGAAACTGATTTGTAACATTATCTAATTTCCGAGTAAACAAACTTACCCTACCTTTATCATCCTTATTAATGATCACTCTAAATCCGTCATATTTATGCTCCACTGCCAAAGGTTTACCGCAGATCCTAAATGCCTCTGAAACATCTGTAACTTTCACAGGTAACATTACCTTCATAGGCCTCCCTGGGGTAACCTTGACATTGTTCAAGGCCTTCACACCTTTCTTAGCTAGCTTAATTATGAAAGCCCAATCATTAACTCTATCATAAGCACCTTCAACCTTCTCCCGATTCTCTTTCCAGTCATCTAGAAAAGCCTCTGCAATAGAGTCCCTCATAATTCCGTCCGCAACTCCAACTCTCAAATCCTGCAACAAAGTTCTTATAATATATCTAGCCTCAACACCTGACGCACCCCCTAACAATTCCACAACCAACGCAAGTTTTCTATCAACAGAGCCTTTCCCCTCCATGTCTGTTAGTTTTTTGAGATTTTCAAAAACCTTCTCAACAGTCAAACTCTTTGCAAACAGAGTCTTTTGTCTTTTCTTCCCAACCAAATTAACTGCAACATCTCCCAAATCCCCAATTTTCTTAAAATCAGAAACCACCCTCTTCTCGGAAATCCCCGAAGCCCGAGAAATAGCCTTCATAACCAATTGATTAGATATCCCAAAAACCTTTTCATTGTAATCAGGGAAAACCTTCCCCCTAAACAAATAAGACCACTCTTCATTGCCTTTGAGTTTGGGCAAAAATTTAGCTAATATCGACGTCTTCTCTAATTTTTTAGTTGTTCCAGACAGCTTCTCATATACATCAACAATCAACGAATATTTCATCTTATTTTCTCAACTTTAGAGAAAACTCCATATATAACACTTTCAGTTTTCTAAGCTTTCCTCAATTTCACTATCACTCTTAGCCTTGATAGAATCCTCGCAATCAAAACTAACCAACTCCCCTTGAGGATTCATTCGAACATCACAAATTTCAAAAGGCTTGTCTTTTCCCATATAACTAACAAGCCAAGTTCCTTTCTTATTACTATAATAACTCTGAAATTTCTCAATTGGGGCCCTTGTATGTAACTTCCTAGACCTTCCCAGAAGATTATATTTCTTCAAGTTCTTCCCTTCCTGTTGCATGTGCAAGGCGGACAAAAGAGGAATCTGACTGGCATCAGCGCTACCTTCAGGGAGCTTATAATTATCAACCTCTAAATTATTTCTATATGTCAATACCTGAGTCCCTTCGGGAGTAAACTTAACATCTATAGGTCCAACAGCGTTACCTGTAATTGAACCCTCAAATGGATTTCCATAATTAGAATAATAAAATCCCATTACAGTCGCCACTAACACAACAAGGACAAATACTCCAGTGAACAGCGCTTTCTTTCTAGTTTTCATACCCCTTCAGATTAATTTCTATTTTTATATTTATCTATATCCATCCCCTCTTCCTAATTCCGCCATCATGAATCTGGAATGCAAAACTTTTCTCAGGCATACTCCTGTGCTTTTTCATAAAAACTGTCCGCCGGCCTTTATCATGAACCAATTCAATAATACACTTGCTCCAATATTTCAATATATCTCCCCCAACCATTTTACTTTCATTATCCCAACTATATATTTGATTAGTGACTAAAACTGGAATATTATTCTTCCTGGAAATCTCTGCAAGTATTCTCATCTGCCTAGTAAGCTCAGAATTTACTTTTTGCATTCCTTTTAACTCCTCCCCATTATCTCTAGCATCCGCAAATTCCAACCTATACAACATAGTCATGCCATCAACAACAATTAAAGAGACTTGCTTCTTCACATGGTCTAACAATTTATCAAACGCCTTCTTCTGCTCGTCAAAGTTAGTTGGCTTCAAGATAATAATATTTTTCAAAACCTCATTATAATTCATACCATTCTCCTTACCCACCATCTGCTTAACCCTTTCAGAAGAAAAACCCCCTTCAGTATCAATAAATAAAACCTTCTTTCCCTTCTTAGCTTGCGAAACACCTGCAAGCAAAACAAAATTCGTCTTGCCAGTTCCAGGGCCCCCATAAAGTGTTGTAATCACATCTAAGTCATATCCCCCAGCAAGCCATTTATTCAGGTCATAAGACCCCGCAGATAATCTAGACATCTTCTCTATTTAAGAGAACATCCCTTTTATAAAAATATATAGAATAAAAAAATAAAATAACTCAATACTATCTTCTCCTCTTTTTTGTCTTTTTGCTAGCAACCTTCTTCCTAACAGACCTTCTAGCCGGAGTTCTCATAGGGGCCTCACATTTACTGCCACAAGATAGCTCGGAAATTAACAATATCGCAAGCGCAGCCAAAGCAACCCACCAAGAATTACTTCCCAAAATATCTGTTGGCCAAATCGTCAGAACCAACGCAACAACAAGAAGAACAACTCTCCAAGTTTTACTTAACATCTAACACCTCCTTTTCCATCAATAAAATAAACAAAAACAATTAATAAACTTAACTACTCACTTTTTTCTTTTTTTGACTTTTCCAGATACCTTCCCACCTTTCATATCTCCCCCACAAGAATAACACCTACCACATTTTAAAGCGTGAATCAATATCAAAGCCGCTGCGATTACTACAACCCACATTGAGTAAGAAGTTTCCCAGAACGCAAAGACAATTATTAATATAGCTAAAATGCTTTCAGTAGTTTTACAATTACAACTCATTTTTTACCTCCTTCTAATTAGCAAATAAATCAACACTAATTAATAAACTTATTTGTTCGACAAAACCTCGCTGATTAATCGTCTAACCTTTCTAACCCATAAGACATTTTGACTAGAAATTGTGTCCTATTTTTTTAAAAACAATCGAGCGCAAACAATCAATAAGATTCCAGCATCGCTAAATTGGAATCCTATTGCACTCGTTTAAAGAATTTCTTTATACTACTTACCTTTCAGCCCTTTCAAAAACACATCCAAATCTTTCTCAATCCCAGAAATCGCCTCACTAATAGCCTTCTTAACAGCTTTTCCAGAACTCTCAATCCTAAAAATAACTGGCTTCGTAGGGTGCTCCCTTCTCCAAACAGCAAACTTAATTCCCTGCTCATTCAAATATACCCTCAAAATCTCAGCTACAGTAATATTATCTATCTTCACTTCACAAACATCTTTCTCTAAACTAACTACTTCAACTTCCATAAATCAAAAGAATATTAAGGGTTTTTAAAATCTTCTATTTAATATGCGCTAGAAAATAATTATCTATTTCCTAGACTTTCTAAACTCCTTTATTCAATCATTCAAGTCTTCAAATTCTTTTGTAGAATCATAAAAAAATTCTAATCATCTAAATCAATAATTTCAATCTCATCTCCCTTCACCCCACCACTCAATTCATTCTTATGAGTCTTCTCAATCTCTTCCTTAACTTTATCCTCGTTCATCTTTTGTAAATCAGACAAAGTAACTCCTTTCGCCTGTTTCTCTCTCCTTAAACTAATACATAAAAACTCCTCAATTCTGTTTATCAAAACAAAATCATCCCTCGGCAACTCACCCAGCTCAATCATTTTAATCTCCTCTTCATCAACCCCCACTTTATCCGCAAGCTGTTTCCTAGAAATCCCCTTAACCCTCCTCATCCTCGCAATTTCCCAATGGAAATTATCCACCAAATCCTTCACTACATTATTATTGCCCTTGTTAAATTTCCCTTTTTTCCACTCGTCCAGTCTCAAAATCTTGCCAACTGCATCTGGTTTTCTTTCAACCTCCACAGGTCCCGAAGCAGGCTGCAAAACTCTTCTTAAAATAAACAAATCTTCCTCAATCGCAACACTCTCAGGAACTCTAATAATCTCGCCTTCCTTAATAGCCTCCACAAATTCATCAGTACTTAATATTTCCATAACCCTATAAATATCCCCAATTTATATTGTTTATTGTACTCCTTCAACTAGTTTCAAAAACCATTTCCCTCAACTCGTCCAATGTAATTATATCATAAATCTTGATATCATTATCAACAATTATCACCGGATACTTAAAAATATTATTTACCTCTGAAACCAATTTAACAGAATCCAGTCCAGTATCCACAGCAATAGGTATCAAAACTATTTCATCAGGCTTTTCTAATTTCAAGTCAAACAACATCTTTGAATAAAAAACCTGCTGACCCTGCACGTCTACATCATCAGAATTATATTCATACAAATAAGTAATCACATGAAATTCCTCCTCACATTTGCTACTCAATTCTCTACTTTCCAACCAAAGCAAAGTCCTCAAGGCGTCATACCTTTTATGCAAAACACTAAGACCTTTCAATCTTCCATCTTTATCTACTTGCTCTAAATCTTGAGCATCTTCATAAATTTTATCTGCAAAATTGAACAAACTATCTTTCGCAGTTTTACAATCGACTTCAAAATCTTCAATAATTCTCGTCCTTAATTCTTCGTCCAAAATGTTAATCTCAGAATTAATCAATCTAGTAAAAATAGTATCGCTCTCCCTAATCTCTAAGAAAAACCCTAATATCAAACCCACTCCAAACACAACTACTGTAAACACTAATGCATGCCAAAACGCCTTTTTAGAGGACTTTGAATAGTCCTTCTCCTTCAAAGTCCTCTTAGAAAATTTGGTAAGTTCTTCTGCATTTTCAAAATTTTCTTTACTTCCCATATTATTACCAACTATATTTCTTAGTCACAACCCTGTACAATCCATTAACCATTATAAATGGATAAACAGCGAGGTAAATTAGCATATAAAAAAGTATATTTAAAATGTTCTTATTCTTAAATTTCGGTTCCCTCATTATCGTTAGTCCAACTAATGTAAAAGCCAAACCAATAAAGAATAATGCAATACCGAAAAAGTTCAAGACTGTAGGATTAAAATTAATCTCTTGAAATCTTAAAATCGTAGATCCTGCATAAATAGAATATTTAGTAGACAAATACCTAACTATGAACTGCCTCACTAATAAATAAACAAAAATTCCCAATCCAAATAATCCCATAAACAATGAAAAACTAAAAAAGGGAATAATAAAAGCGCCCAACATTCCTTTTCTAAAAACAAATTTTTTATATTTTATTATGCACTGCGTACCCCCAATATTCCACCTAACTCTTTGCCGCCACCAAGCTCCAAATTTCTTCGGAGTTTCTGATATAACCCTTGCATCCAAACACATTTTTGCCTTATATCCATGATACATCAACCTCCAAACAATCTCAATGTCCTGAGTCATATTTTTAGTATCGAACAATCCAACTTCGATTAAAGATTTCTTCCTATACAATGTGAAAGGCCCAGGAGTGACATAAACCGCACCAACCTTGTCTAGCAACTTCCGCCCCCAGGAAATAATTGCATACTCTATTTTCTGTAATTTCTGAATAAACTTTTCCGGCTTCGCAGCCATCACTGCACAAGTTACCGCGGCAACTTTCTCATCTTTCTGTAAAAAACCTATCATCTTTATCAAAGCGTCCCTTTCAGGCATCGAATCGTCATCGGTAACCGCAACATAATCATACTTTGCGGCCTTAATCCCCAAGTTTGTAGGCTCTGCAGCACCTCCAGAATTCCGACTATTTTCTATCAATCTAATATTGCCATATTTCGCAACATACTTCTCAACTATTCTTCTGCTTTGATCGGAACTCTTATCATCTACAACAATTATCTCAATCATATCCTTCGGATAATCCAAGTCCAATAACGATTCAATAGCACTTCCAATAGTCTTCTCAGCATTAAAACAAGGAACTATGATGCTCACCCCCTCTGCCCTACCTTTAGGATAATCAAACAAATTTTTCCTATTATGAAAATAAATAAAAAAAAGCAAACTTGTCATATACAAACCTACAAAAATATAAAAGAAAAACGTCAGCTCAATGAAATTCATGTTTTAAGCCCCCTCAAAACCTTTCCCTTTTTCAAGAGAAAAATAATCATAAAAATCATCCTTCAAAGTCAACTCCGCCGTGTGCCCTATCCTTTTTTTGAAAACCAAACCCATCTTTACAAAGTTCTTGACATGATCATAAGCCTTATTCCCCCTAATTCTTACAAGCACTGATTGCTTCATAGGCTGCTTATATGCAATAATCGCAAGTGTCTCCTGTTCAGCTTTCGAAAACTCACTATTTCCAGTGGCCAATTTATTAACCATATAACTAAAATCCGCCGCAACATCCATCTTCCATAAATCTTCTTTATTCACCAACTCAACACCTCTTCCACCATATTTATCTGCTAAATCATCTAATAACTTCCTCAACAAAATGGGATTAATATCTGTCAAAGCAACAAGTTCTTTTAAACTAAGAAAACGGCCGGAAACAAAAAGCGCCGCCTCTAATTTCCGGAGGCTCTCCTTTTCCCTAATGCTATCCAATTCACTCACACTTTCCCTATTATCTTGTCCCATGAACAAAACATAACTTGTAGTGTTTTAAAACATTTCTAACCAGCATAAACAATCAACAAACCCTCAATCACCGCAGCAATAACTAGCAAGGGAAGTACAATAGTCACAAAAACCTTCATCGACTTTTTAAGCCTCTCGATAAAAGTTCTCTTTTTATCCTTTGCAAAAAGAAACATTCCAAACTTAACACCTAACCCAAGTGAAATAAAAATAGCAGGCAACTCAAAAATACCATGAGGTACTAATTTCCAAAATATTCCATAACCAGCAACCTCAGATGCCTTAAAATAAACATAGCCTAACAACAACCCATTAAATAAAGAATTAAAAATTGAAAAAATTCCTAAAAAAACACCCAATATCAAAGCCAAGAAAGAACTAGTCACATTGTTAGTAAAAATAAACCAAATCATTTCCCCCGCATTTAAACCCTCGGTCTTGTCAATTAATTCCTTCAACAACTCATCGAAAAAACCTAGCTCTGAAGAAAAAACAAAGCCCAAAACAGAGCTAGCAACAAAAACCAAAGCAACAGCATAAACATAATTCTTACTTTCTTTCAAGTAATTCCAAGACTCTTTCTGCCAACTTTCATTTTTTACATTCCTACCTTTTTTCCGCTTAGTCATCTTATCACCTTATTCAAAACCTTAACCTTCTTCGCATACCTATTTCTCAAATAAGCACCATATATTAAACCAACCACTAAACCTCCAAAATGAGCACTATTTCCGATAGGCAACTTAACAAAGAATCCAATGAACACTAGAGGAACGATCGCGACAATAGGTGTCAACCAAAAAGACAACCTCATAGGCATTGCCAATTTTCTCGTCCTAGGATTGGGAGAGAACATCGCAAAAATCATGACAAATATTAATACAGTACCCATTACGTCAATCGTACTCCCTACACCAGAAGAAACAAAAGGTTTCAAAGCAAATTGTAAAATTATAACTACTAAAGGCCCCACAATAAGATAAACTTCTTTCTTAGGTAATAAAACCGCAAGTAAACCTAACAATCCAAAAATGGCCCCGCTAGCCCCAACGGCAGAATCACCGATACCTCCAAATAAATATTCCCCTCTAGGCACAAACTGTCCAAAATAAGCAAAGCCAACAAAAAACAAACTTCCTACAATACCTGCAATTAAATAAAACCACAAGTACCTCTTCCTTCCAATTATCCTTTCAACTAAACTCCCTAAAAAAAACAATGAAAACATATTAACAAATAAATGAAAAAAACCCGCATGCATAAAAACGCTAGTAAAAATTGTCCAAACAGCACCACCTTCCAAAACATTACTAGGTTGAACGGCTATTGAATTAATTGAGTCTGGATTAATTCCAAGAACAATTAAAAAGAAAACAAAAGCAACAACATTCAAAATAATCAAAACAGAAGTCAAACTCCTACTTTGAAAAAAACCAGGTCTGCGCCTCCTAACATTTCTCCTATAATCTTTTCTAACTACCATTTTTTAATTTAGTAAAAATAACTATTTTTTCTTCCTCGAAGTCTTAGATTTCCCAGATTTCTTTACTACTTTTTTCTTAGCTTTTTTAACAACTTTCTTCTTAACTTTCTTTCCAGCCTTCTTTACAACTTTCTTCTTAACTTTCTTCTTAACTTTCTTTACAACTTTCTTCTTAACTTTCTTCTTAACTTTCTTCTTAACTTTCTTCTTAACTTTCTTCTTAACTTTCTTTCCAGCCTTC
>NZBT01000012.1 GCA_002688015.1 Candidatus Pacearchaeota archaeon | reverse complement strand
TTCTGGATCTGAAACAAGATTTGCTTTAATCTCCATTTCAACCTTTCCTTTATTCATCTGTTTCTTTTCCCCATCTACTTCAACTTCAACATCTGTCAAATTCTCTATAGTGAACCTAATTATATGCTCAATCTTAAAGTAATCAGAAAGTTGTTTTGTAGCTTTCCATTCTATCGTTAAATTTTTAGAATTCCCTGAAAGTTTCTCAGAATATTTCCCCTCATCAACGCCATAACCTTCATCCTTAAACCATGTATGCGCAAATCTATAAAACCCTTTAAAATCAAAGATCCCAGTATGATCCACCTTCTCCTTCAACAACATATCTCTTTCTGCCATCAATAAAGAATAGGATATTACATATTTAAACCTTATTCAATAAAATCTCAACCCTATTATTCTCTTTATCTAGCTCATTTTCAGGAAACTCTACAACAAAAGAAATTTTATCAAAACTTCTCAAAGGAAGTCTTAAATTTTCAACATCCACAATTCTCTTAACACCGACCCCTACTTCTTCCAAAGGAATCTTTCTTAATTCATTATCATCTGCAAAAACTATTAATGAGAAATTTCCTGCCTCTTTAAAACCTACATTCAACACAGAAACCTTGAAATCTAAATATCTCCCAACACTGCTAATTTTATATTCATCAATAATCAAGTCAGGTAAACTATCTGATTGATAAATAGAGTCTATTTTTTCTATAATATAGTCATCTAATATTTGATCACATTCAGTTACAGGATACATAATACTGCTTTCATTTTTATTATGATCAAATCCTAACGCATGTAAAATTTCATGCAATGCAATCTTAGAAGTCTTACATTTATCATTCTTAAACAAACTTATTTTACCAGATAAAATGATATTATTTCTACCAGCCCGAATAACTTCCGTAGGGCCTCCCTCTCCTGCAACAAAATGTCCCTTTTGCTCTGGTTCTGGAGCAATAGAAGAACATAAAATCTGTATCTCTCCTTCTTCCTCAACTTCGTCAAACCCCAATATCGTTCTCCCAGATAAAATATCAAACGCTTCAGAAACCTCTTCCCTTTTTCCAAGATTACAAATACTTTCAAAAGAATAAGTTATATCTCTATCTTTATATCGCATATTAGGATAAAATTGTAAATCCCCAGACACATTTAATTCTAAATCAGCTTTGTATTCTTCATATTCAACTAATTTAGTAAAAAACGTCTTATAAGCAATAATCCCTCCAAAAGATAATAGTATCAAAATAAGCACAATCATCGTAAAATCTATCAACCTCATTCTTTCCTTAAAACAAAAGAATTTATAAATCCTCCCTCTAAAAAAAACTATGCCTCGAGGAAATCAAACAAAAAGCCAGTATGATGTGGGAACACCAGATAATTTTTTAGACAGAGAAACCGCAGTATTATCATTAGTTGATTATTTAAGTAGATCTAAAATTAAAGCAGAGATAACAGAAGATGATCACAGAATAAAAGGAGATTATCAAGGAATTGAATTTATTGTCACAGTTAAAGATGGAAAAACAATACATGTAAAAGTGAAACAAAACGATAAAAAAACAAAAACAATAAACAAAATGAACAAACTTGAAAGAATATTCAGAAACTATGAATCATCAATTTAATAAACCTCTTTTCCTTCTCCCTAACATGACAAATACAAGTAAAACAAAACCAATCTATAATTATTCCCTTTCCCCTGACAAAGAAACAGAAGCCCAATTCAAAGCTTGCTATTCTGAACCCTTCGTAACAGCAGCGGCTCTAATGCCTGATGCTCATCGTGGTTACGTCGCCCCTATTGGAGCTGTCCTCATCACAAAAGAATTCGTTGTTCCAGCTTGGGTAGGTTATGATATTGGATGCGGAGTAATAGCTGTAAAAATCTCTGCAAAAAACAAATCAACAAACCTAATAAAATTAGTAAAATCAAAATCAAAGGCCATTCTTTCAGAAGTTAAAAAAGCCGTTCCAATGGGCCTAGGAGAAAAGAACAAAGATTCTTCTTCCCTTAATGAGAAAACCATGTCTACCTTCAAGAAAATTCTCTCCTCTCTAGAAAGCAAAGAACATGATAAATCTGTTCTCCAACACATAAAGCAAGTTGCTCCAAGACATCTTGGCTCTTTAGGAGCTGGGAATCATTTCATCTCTCTAGGTTTTGATGAAAAAACAGAAAAAGAACTATGGCTTGTAATTCATTCAGGATCAAGAGGCATTGGACACGAAGTAGCAAAAAGATACATGATTAAATCTTCTGGCTCCCAAAAAGAATATGAAAAAACAGCTCCCCTTTCAGACAAATCCCAAATGGGAAAAGAATACCTCGCCCTTCTTCAATTTGGACTTGACTTTGCACTATTAAACAGATTAGAAATGTCATACCGCGTTCTGGACTCCCTAGAAAAAGTACTCAAAATCCCTCTAAAATCAACTCTTTATGCAAACAAGACACATAATCACGCAATTTTAGAGAAAGGGAGATACATCCATAGAAAGGGAGCAACCCCTGCAAAGAAAGGAGAGCGTGGTGTGATTCCAGCAAACATGCGTGATGGCTCATATCTAGTAGAGGGCCTTGGGAGTTCAAAATTCCTAAACTCCTCTTCTCACGGAGCAGGCCGTGCGATGAGTAGAAAAGAAGCAAGAAACAAATTAACAATCGCCCAATTCAAAGCCTTGGTTCCTAACGTAACAGCTGATTTCAATGAAGAAAATCTAGATGAATCTCCAATAGCATACAAACCAATAAAAGAAGTTATGGAAAAACAGAAAACTTCAGTTTCCACAAAAAAGCACATTATTCCCTTAATCAACTGGCAAACCTAACACTAGTATCTCTCATCTCGGGCTTCTAAAGCCCAATTAGGAACATCAACAACCCCTAAAATCCAACAGGAAGGTTCCTGCCCTTTTTATGTAAACCTGCTTTCTTCTTCATTTCCCTATTAAAAGCTGAAACTCCTGGATGGATCTTTGGATAATCTCTTCCTTCCCTCATAAGAACATCAGGACCCTTATATCCAAAATATCTTTCTGCCTGTCTAAAAGCCCTTTGTGGATCCACTTCATCACTCATTCTCAGAAGAAAGAGGAGCCCTTTTTATTATTTATTGCACTCAAGAATCACCTTATAGAATGTTTCTTTACAGAATCACATAAAGCATAAGCATCATCCTTCGGTTTATAGCCAACAAGCTTTTTAGTACAATTTAGAGCCAAACGCTTCTTCTTATTATTTGAAATTCCTGATAAAACTCCATACTTAACTTTCTCAGGAGCAATAATCGCTTTATGAAACAACTGAGCCATATCTCTTTGACTTATTACATAATCATAATTATGTCTCTCAAAACAAACTTTCTGTCTTAAATCATCTGAAACATAAGCTCCAATTCTAATAGCTAGACAAGAAAGCCCAAACTTCTTAGAATAAACATAACATAAAGCTTCTGCAAAAGCTTTTGTAGCCCCATAAAGATTCTCAGGCTTTGGAGCATCACTTTCCTCAATAATCTTACCTTCCCTATAACCTTTAACAGCATGAATACTACTTGCAGTTATAACTCTCTTAACCTTTGCCTGCTTAGCTGCCTCTAAAACATTATAAATTCCATATATATTTGGTTTGACTAGATCAGAAAAGGCAGCATTTTGATTAGCATTAGCAGCCAAATTTAAAACCGCGTCTATCCCCTTGAAAGCCTTCTTTAATTCAGAAATATCTAGAATATCTACTTTCCTTGTCTTAAACCTCTTGTCCTTAATTTTTCCTGGATTCCTAGATCCTAAAATCAACTCATATTTCTTATCAAACCTCTGATTCCAATAATCATTAACAAAATTCCTTCCGATCCGTCCACTTGCTCCTAAAAATAACACCTTCTTTTTCATAAAACAAAAAGGTAATTATAACTTATAAACCTACTTCTCTAACCTACATGCATAACAAAGTTCTTCAATTTCTTTTAACATAATCTTAATCTCTTCTAATTCTTCTTTTGTTTGAACTCTTTTCAATTCTGCATCTTGGGATAACATCTCTTCACAAGCATTACAATCTAGAACTCCAATAACGTCTCCATCCATAAAATTTTTGTATTTCATTTTTAGTACCTCCATTTTTATTCATAATGGGTAAACGTGTGTTTACTTTATATACTTGTGTGAAACTCTGTTAAAGCCTTTTTCCCATGAACAAAGAAGAACTTCCATCAAAATGCGCAGGCCCAAGTCTTATAATCGGTAAAAAATCAAAAGAACCAAATAATTTTGAAACTGGAGAATTATCCCAACAATCAACATAAACTGCAGAAGATTCTCCTTCCCTAGCAATAGCTAATCCTTCTTTAATCAATTCTCTTCCAATACCTCTCCCTCTAAAATCTGGATGGACAGCTAAAGAATCAAAATAAAAATCAGAATCCTCTGACTCTCTTTTTTCCCCACCGAATTCATTATCAAAATATTCTACAACAACCTTTCCTTTTTGACAAAGACATAGATGCCTTTCATAATATCTTCTTAAGGAATCCTCTTCTCCAGGATAAGCAGCATAATAAAGTTTTGATTTCACATTATCCTCTATTAATTCTGAATCCCCTAAAAAAGAGTAAGTCTGGAAACCAACAACATTTCCTGAATTAAGCGCTAAGACAATAGAATCTCTTTTAAGAATTTCTGAAAGATATTCTTCTCGTTCAGAAAATATTTCTTCATCAGGTGTTAAAACAAAAAACGCCTCTCTGTAAATATCAAAAATATCTCTACTGCATCCATTTACTTTTCCTCTAACTATATCTACCATGAAATTCTCAAGAAAACCTCTATTTAAACCTAACTAACAACACATTTTTATATATCCCATTCTAATTATCTTCATAATAAAAGAGGTCCGTATGAAAATAAAACAACTCCAACAAATTGCAGATATATTAAGGCGCGACTCGATCCTTTCTACAAGTGCAGCTGGCTCTGGACATCCAACTTCTTGCATGTCTTGTGCTGAAATCCTGTCCGTTCTCTTCTTCTCCGAAATGAAATTTGACTCTTCAAATCCAAGCAATAAAAACAATGATGAATTTATCCTATCAAAAGGGCACGCAGCCCCAATCCTCTATTCAGCTCTATATCGCGCGGGAGCAATTAGACATAATCTGTTAACCTTACGTTCCCTATCTTCTCCTTTAGAAGGACATCCAATGCCGCGTTCTCTTCCATGGATTAAAGTAGCTACAGGCAGTTTAGGACAAGGACTTTCTGTTGGTCTTGGAATGGCTCTAGCAGCAAAACTTTCCAAACGCAGCTACAAAACATATGTATTATTAGGAGACAGCGAAATGGCTGAAGGATCCATCTATGAAGCTTTACAGTTAGCAAGCCATTACAATCTTGGAAATCTAATAGCAATTCTTGATGCAAACAGATTAGGCCAAACAAAGCAAACAATGCTAGCTCATGACGTTAAAACATATGCTTCCAGATTCAAATCTTTTGGTTGGAACACAATAATTGTAAACGGACACAAAATTCCATCTTTAATTTCAGCTCTAAAGAAATCAAGAAAAAGTAAAAAGCCCACAATAATAATAGCAAAAACATTCAAAGGGCAATCTGTGAGTTTCTTAAAAAACAAAGAAAACTGGCATGGAAAAACCCTTGATGAAAAACAAATGGTAAAAGCTCTTTCTGAAATACCAGATCATGAAATGCCAAAAATAAAAATTCAATCTCCAAAGAAGATATCTCCCAAATTAAAAAAATCTAAATATATCTCTCCTAAATTCCCAAGTGATCAAGAGATTGCTACAAGAGAAGCTTACGGACAAGCTCTCGCTGCCCTTGCAAAATCTGATTCCAGAATATTAGCAATAGATGCTGAAGTATCAAACTCAACACATTCAGATCTTGTAAAGAAGAAAACACCTCAACAATTCATTGAAACATATATTGCGGAACAAGACCTTATTGGCGTTTCCCTTGGCCTTTCCAAGAAAGGATACAAACCCTTCGCCTCAACTTTCTCTGCATTCCTGTCAAGAGCCCATGATCAACTAAGAATGGCTGCTCTCTCCTCAGCTAACTTTACTGTCTGCGGTTCCCACAGCGGAGTTTCCATAGGACCTGATGGCTCCAGCCAAATGGGATTAGAAGATATATCAATCTTCCGTGATCTTCCAAATTCAACTGTTCTCTATCCTTGTGACGCTGTTTCAACAGAGAAATTACTTGTCTCAGCAGCAAACAATCCAGGGATAACATATATTAGAACTTCAAGGCCAAAAACACCAATTATCCATTCAACAAATGAATCTTTCAAAATAGGAGATTTCAAAGTCATCAAACAATCTTCTAAGGATAAAGTTGTCTTAATAGGATCTGGAATAACTGTACACGAATCTCTAAGAGCTCATGAACTTCTCAAAAGTAAAAAAATCAATACTTCAGTCATAGATCTTTATTCTATAAAACCATTAAACTCCAAAAAACTAATCTCTTTCATCAAATCCCATGGGAAAAAAGTTGTAATAGCGGAAGATCATTTCAAAGCAGGAGGAATTGGAGAAATGCTTTCTGAATCTCTTGTCTCCACTGGAATAAAAATTAAACATCTTTATGTCTCTGGCATTCCACATTCTGGAACAATGTCCCAACTCCTTGACAAACATAAAATAAACTGGCAACACATTTCTTTAGCAGTAAGAGAGATAAAATAAAATCCGCTAAGTTTATAATACATAATTCCTAAATCAAAGGATGAGACTAATTTTCGGAAATAAAGATTTAATGGAAAAAAGAGCAACACATTTAATTGAATCTAAAATAAAAGCACTTTTAGAAGAAAAAGAGCATGTTGTCCTAGGCATTCCTGGAGGAACTTCAGTCCCAGGAATATTCAAAAGATTCTTAGACTCCAAAATTCCTTGGAAAAAAGTTCATATCTTTCTCGTTGACGACAGAAAAGTAGCAATATTCGATTCAGAAAGCAACTTCAAACTCGCAAGATCCTCTTTCCTAAAAGAACTTTTAGAAAAAAGAAAGATAAAAAAAGAAAACATTCATGCATATAACTTTCAAGAACCTGTATCTAAATACACTAAAGAGCTAAAGAAATACGGAGGAAAATTTGATATCGTTCTCCTTTCCGCAGGAGAAGATGGACATGTTGCTTCATTATTTCCAAAACACCGTTCAATAAAATCTTCTTCCCCCTACTATATAGATGTAAAAAATTCTTCCAAACCTCCTAAAGATAGAATTTCTGCTTCATATTCCTTATTAACAAAATCCAAGCTCTCAATTCTACTATTCTTCGGAGAAAAAAAGAAAGAGGCTTATGAAAAGTTTATAAATCCCAAGCTAAAAGTAAAGGATGTTCCAGCGAAACTCGTTAACAGAATCAAAGAATCTTATGTTTTAACAAACATACAAAGTTAAGCAGCTTTCTTCTTTAACAATTCAAAAGACTTTTTCGGATCTTTTGCCTGTGACACAAAACTTCCGACATTAACTATATCAACTCCTGCCTTCCCCAAATTCCCAACATTCTTATCATTAATTCCTCCATCCACTTGTATTTTTATCTTCCTATCAAAATTCCTCACATTAGACACCTTTCTAATTAAATTAGGATCTAACTTCTGTCCTTCTTTTCCTGGTTTGACTCCCATAAACATTATTCCATCTATATCCATTCTTGACAAAACTTCTTTAATTCTATTAAAATCGGTTTCTGGATTAAAAACAAGCCAAGATTTCATTTTCTCACTCTTAATCAGAAAAACAATTCTACTCAAATTGTCTATATCTTTAACAGCTTCATAATGAACTAAAACTTTAGAAAATCCCTTTTTCTTTAAATCCTGAATCCATTCTCCAGGATTCTTAACCATCAAATGAGCTTCAAACTTCCCTTTCCCTCTCAAACGAGGGATATCTTTTAAAGAAACACCCTTGCTCTTCACAAATTTACCATCCATAAAATCTATCTGTAACTCTTTACTTACCTTTATTAGCTTCTTAAATCTTGAATCAAAATCTTTCTTATTCTTAGCAAAAACTGTTGGAACAACCTTCATTTTCTTCCCTCAAATCTAGAAATCTTATGTATTCTTCTCAAATGCCTACTTTTCTTACTAAATCCTGTCTTCAGAAACAATTTGAGTAAGCCTAGGTTCTTCAAATCAGACATTTCTCTTCCCCTCAAACAAAGAACATTGACATCATTGTCTTCCCTTCCCTTCTTAACACTATAGGCATCATATCCCGTAGCTGCTCTTATCCCTTTAACTTTATTCGCAGCTATTGCCATTCCCGTTCCAGAGCCACAAATCAAGATTCCAAGACTCTCTCCCTTATGTTTGGAAACACCCTCTCCAACCTTCACAGCAAAATCAGGATAATCATCCTTACTTTTTCCATCAAAACTCCCAAAATCCTCAAAAGCAATCTTCTGCTTTTTCAAATAACTAACTATCTTCTCCTTCAATTTCACGCCTGCATGATCTGCTCCAATATAAATTTTCATTTTCATTTAAATCCCCCCAATCTAGTCAGATGTAAAGCATACCCAATAACAATCATTATTATACCCACAATGCCAGTTGTAAACTCTAATCTCATATCTTTCAAAACAATATCATCTATTCCTCTATGTTTCATAATAATTCTGTGAGCCATCAAAGCAGTCGCAGCTATCAAAATCTTACCTAACGAATCAAACGTAAAAGCCCAAAACTCAATATTAAATTCAAATACCATTTTATCCCTTTTCAATCATATGCCCTCCAAACATGTTTCTCATAGTTGCAATGAACTTTGTTCCAAAGCTCTGTTTCTTTTTACTTTCTCTCCTTCTAGACAAAGCATGCTTTAATGTAACAAACTCAACCCCTTCTTTTTTCGCAATCTTAGCAGCCCACATTCCTGTTTTTCCTCCTCCAACAACTCCAGGTACCTTACGCAAACGATCAGTTTTCTTAAATGCTTTCTCTGCAAGCTCAATAAGCCAAGATCTAATGACTGAACCGTTCTTCCAAACCCTACTAACCGCCTCATAATCTAAATCATAATTACTTTTATCTAAAACTTCAAAACCTTCCGCATAAGCTTCTAAAATCCCGTATTCAATCCCATTATGAATTATCTTAACAAAATGTCCTGCCCCACTCTTTCCTAAATAAGCATAACCATCTTTTTCTGCCAAGTCTCTAAAAATTGGCTCAACTTTTTTAAATGCGCTCTTATCCCCTCCAATCATTAAACTAGCTCCGTGTCTTGCTCCTTCTAAACCTCCGGAGACACCAAGGTCCATAAATGAAACTCCGAGTTTTCTTAGCTCACCATATCTCCTAATAGAATCTTCATAATATGAATTTCCCCCATCTACAACAATATCTCCCTTACTTAAATCAGACTTCAACACTGAAAGGACAGAATCAACTGGCTTTCCTTCTGGCACCATAATAAAAATTATCTTATTCCCTCCTAACTTAGAACACATGTCTTTCAACTCGTAAACTGCAGTAACATTCTTCTTACTTAACTTCTTAATCGGCTCTGGGCTCCTATTAGAAACAACTAACTTATGCCCTTTGCTAGCTAAGTTCAAAACCATATTCTCCCCCATCTTGCCTAAGCCAATAAATCCAATTTTCATCTCTCTTATTTTAAGGTAACATATAGAAATACCAAAGAACATATTTATACCTTACTAATAACACAATGATATAAAAAGATATAAACCTTCCATTAATAAATTCCACATGGCATCACAAAATCGAGACTTAAGAACCTATCCCCTTGATAGAACAACAGAAAGAATGGAAATAACTCTAAGAAAAAATAATACTGATTATACCATTACTGCAAAAGAATATCCTTCCAATAAGACATTTGGATCTACTCAAGTATCACAAAACGACTTAATCATTGGGATAATCCAAAAATTAGCAGAAAATAGGAAACATGTTCCTCTAGATATAACAATCGAAAACGAAGCAAGGCAATCCTTAGGAAACAAGTTCTGTGATTTATTAGAAGAAATCGTTTATCAACACGAATAAAATTCAATCTATCCTATATTTCTTAAAATTAACACAAAAATCTTTCTTTCCTTCTTTAAACTCGCTATGAGCTTTATCAATAATTTTTAAAACATCACTGTTATTCTTAGCCAAAAACAGATGATGCATATCAGACTTATCCAAATATTTTGCCTTTAACGGACCCCGCTCAATCCATTCTATTAGCCCAGGCCACTCATTCCCTAATAAAATAACTGGAATATTGCAAACATGTTCCACTTGTATTAATTGCCATGTATAAAAGAATTCCAATAAAGTTCCAACCCCTCCAGGAGAAACAATAACAGCATTACTCAACAACATGAACCTGTCTAAACGATTAGTAAATCTTGAAAAAGTTTCCATTTTATCTAAACTTTTGTTAAATCCTTGTTCCATAGGAAGTTTTATTCCCAATCCAATACTATGTGCTTTATTCCCCCTACTTCCAACCTTATGCCCAGCATTAGCAGCTTCCATGAGCCCAGTCCCTCCTCCCGTAACAACATCTATCTCTCTCTTGCCAAGCTCCCCAGCAAGACTGTATATCTGCTTGTAAATTCTATCTTTCTTCTTTATTCTCGCAGATCCAAAGATAGCAACTCTAAAATGCTTAGGATCCAATTTCCCAATACCTTTTTTCTTTGTCTTCATTTTCTTATTTCCCCTTTTATATCCTTAAGCAGTTCATCTACATTTTTATTGTTTGCTATTGCACTAGAAATAAAAACTCCTTCACATCCTAAATTATAAGCTGCTTTAATATCATCAACACTAGAAATTCCTGCTCCGCAAACAGCCAAAACCTTCGTTCCTTTCAATATATTTATAAAATCGACAAGTTCTTTTGTCTTATATTGAGTAATACTTTTTCCAGTTCCAATTAGTTCAGAAGACTCAAAAGCAATTGCCAAAGGTTTTTCCTTCAATTTCAAAATTTTCTTCGTTTCCTTAAGAGAAGAAGCACAAACGATCGTTCCTAAACCTTCCTTCTTACATACATTAATCGTTTCTGAAATATAATGTAAAGGCACTTGATGCTCTGAATGATTTATTATAGTTCCCTTAGCTCCTACTTTCTTAATAGATTCCACTGTAACAAATCCTGTGTGTCTATCAGATTCAACAGGAACAACATGTTGGGCATAAACTGCAAGCCCCGTCTTATCTGAAATCTCCGCAAGATTAACAGAAGAAACAGCAATAACAACCTTTCCTAAGTTCTTCTCAATTTTCTTAGCTAATTCTAAAGCTTCTTTGCCATGTTTATAATTTTTAAAATTAATAATTATCATCCTCTCTCCTTAAACAAATAAGACAAAGCAAACACATATTATAAACCTTATCAAAACCTTTGAAACAATAAGTTGCCGAAAATAAAAGTGAGGCCAATAAACCGAAGTCCATCAACCTCACACAAACCACATTATTACTATATTTAAAGCTAACTTATCACTCCAAGATTACTAATAATTGTCAATAGATTTATATATCCATTCTAGAACAAAATTTTACTAATTTTCCTACTTAAAGCCAAAGGATTCTTATTCTGCCAGACATTTCTTCCAATTGCTAGCCCAGCAGCTCCTGATTTCTTAACATCTCTCACCATATTAAGAAATTCTTTCTCTCCTTTTGCTTTTCCTCCAGCAACAACCAATTTCGTTCTCCCCGCAGACTTAACCGCCCATTTCAGGTCTGAAAGATTTCCAATCCATTTTACTTTAACAATATCAGCCCCTATTTCAAGCCCTGTACGAGCAGCGTAAGCTAAATTCTCCCTGCTGTCTGGATTTCGAACGCTCTTCCCTCTAGGATAAATCCAAGCTATTACTGGCAATCCCGCTTTATGAGATTCCCTCTCAATTTTAGCAAATTCTTCAAGCATTTCTTCTTCATACTTGCTTCCAAGATAAATTGTAAATCCAACTGCTGAAGCTCCCAATTTAATAGCCTCTTTCACACTGCAAAGCAAAGCACTCTTAGGTTCCCCCTTATACAATCTTGTCTTCCCATTTAATTTTAATATAAGTGGAACCTTTGATCTCCTAATCTCCTTATTATATTTCTCAGCAATTCCTTTCTGAAAAACAACTCCATTAAATCTCCCTTTCTTCGCAATATCTAAAATATACAAAGGATCAACATTCTTATCGTTAAAATCACTAGATGGCCCATGCTCCAAGCCCTGATCATAAGCTAAATACATTGCTTTGCCTTTCTTCATTATCTTTCCTAATTTGATTTTCATACTATATTCTAACAACGCTCTCCTTCTCAAAAAGGTCTTCATATTTAATTTCAAGATAATCATACACTTGTTTCGGAATCCCAATATCAACCAAATACAAACTTCCAATACCTCTCTTCGAATCTTTCATTCCTAACTTCGGCAAAGCCAATGTCAAAGTAGAATCTGCCCTAATAAAATTCCCCGAACTTTCTCCAGTATCTGGATCAACCCCTGAAGGTAAATCCAGAGAAACAATTTTTGTTCCCTTTGACTTCATAGAATTCGCCTGATCAATCAACTCTGCATATCTCCCAGTAGCTTTTCCTTTCATACCATATCCTAAAAGGGCATCAATTATCACATCTGTCTTTTCAACATTATTTTTTTCTAAAACTCCAATCCTTCTAAGTGTCTTCAGTCTAGCTCTAACAATTCCATTTCCTCTTCTAGAAGCCTTCACAATACTAACCTTTACTCCCCTATTAATCAAATGCTTTGCAGCAACTAATCCTCCTGCCCCATTATTTCCTTTCCCATACAAAATCAAAACTTTCTTTGGTTTTAATTTGCAATAAACAAAGTCAGCTAAACTTTTTCCAGCCAACTCCATCATCTGTTCTATTCTTATTTTAAATTTCTTTACAGCAACCTTATCAACCTTTCCCATCTCCTTAACAGAAAGATATTTCATCATTTCCTAAAAAACCTCTTCTTAAACTTAATAGAATAATCAGGCTTTGAATTATCATGGTAAACTGTCAAAACTTTCAACTTTTTCTTTCCCGTATTAGCAATTCTATGAGCCTCTCCTTTTCCAATAAGAGTCAACTCTCCTTTCTTCAATTCAATTACTCTTGTCTTTCCAGCCTTCTGCAACAACAATTTCCCCTTTCCTTCCATCAAGATATAAAACTCTGGTTTCCCTGTCCGATGTATGTGCCCTTTAGTAAAATAAAACTCTTTTCCAACCTTCCCTGCCCGCATAATAGTCAATCCTAAATTTATTGGGCTTTTCTCTTCAACAAAAGTCTCATATATAATCGGATTCTTCCCACTCTTCAAAATCCTTTCTTCTTCCTTCTTATCTGAAAAATACCCTTTCATATCTCTGAGTGTTCTAATCCCTCTTTTCCCATTCTTCTCAAATTCTTTTATCGTACTCTCAAATGTTTTCGTCATTTTCCCTTTCTCCCTTTGTTTAACATACTTTTATATTCAGGAACAATATCTTTAACAAATTTCCTCATTCCTTCACTTGTCTTGTTATGTTCCAATAATGTCTTAATAACAGAAAAGGGAACAGTAGCAATATCTGCCCCAGCCAAAGCAGCTTCTCTAAACTGTCTCTTATTCCTAATTGAAGCAGCCAACACCTCAGCCTTAATTCCTTGCTTCCTAAATATCATCTTAATTTCTGCAACTAAATCAATTCCTGAAACAATTCCATCATCAGAAAGAATCTTCCCTAACTTCTTCTTTCCCCTAGAAGGATAATAATCTTCCTTCTCGAACTTTATCCTACTCATCTCCCTAATATAATCATCTTCTCTTCCTGCAAAGGGGCTCACAATATTAGCTCCTGCCTTAGCAGCTAACAAAGCCTGCTCCGGTGTAAATATCAATGTACAATTTATCTTTATCCCCTTAGAAGACAAAAGTTTTATTGCTCTAATCCCATCACTTGCCGTTGAACACTTGTCCTCCAAACAAGGATTAACTGGAATTTTCACATAAACGTTCCCATGTTTCCTAAATTTCTTATGTAAAACTTTCCCCTCTCGAACCATTTCATTGAAATCAGAAGCAACAACCTCTAAACTAACTGGAATCTTCTTCCCAACTGCATTGAATATAGAAATAATATATTTCTCCATATCTATCTTCCCCTTCCCAACAGCAGCCTTCTTAATCAAACTAGGATTTGTAGTAATTCCATCTAACACACCCAGCTTCTCAGCCTCTTTTATTTCTTCTATCTTCGCACTATCTATAAATAGTTTCATTTTTATCCTTCCTCTTTAAATTAACATACCTTCATGAATATAAAAAACTATTCAACGACACTTGCCTTAGCAATCTTAACATCAGTCAAAGGCTTATCATTTCCATCCCTATCAGAATTAACAATTTTATCAACAACGTCCATTCCTTCAATAATTTCTCCAAAAGCAGGATGCTTATCATCTAAGAAGTTATTATCTGCCACATTAAGAAAAAACTGACTCCCCCCCGTATTCGGCCCTGCATTAGCCATGCTTATCGTTCCTCTCTTATTATTATTCCCACCTTTATGAGTAAACTCATCTTGAATATTATATCCTGGCCCTCCCGTTCCAGTTCCAGTGGGATCTCCTCCTTGAATCATGAAATCCGGGATCACACGATGGAAAATCACCCCATTATAGAATCCTTTCTCAACTAAAGATACAAAATTTCCAGTAGTAATAGGCATATCGGAATACAAAGAAATAACTATGTCTCCTTCACTTGTCTCCAGCTTCACTTTCTTTCTTGAATCTAAATCTCCTTGCATTGTGTAAATTCCTATTACAATACCTATCAAAACAATGATTATTAAAAGTATCCTATGGTTTCCAGATATCTTAATTCCCATCTTATCTCCATGAAATCAGGATTTATAAAATTACTTCTTCTTACTTACTCTCTTTTTTGAACTTGTCTTAGCTTTCTCTTCTCTTTCTTCTTTCTTATGGTCTTTTATATCTTCAGAAGACTTGAATCCCTTCTTCTTAAAGAAAGATTCAGAATTACTATAAACTCTATTCTTTGGTCTTATTAATCTAGCTAATCTTGAATGTGTTCTATGATAAACCTTACTTTCTGAAGATCCAACAAACTTATACAATTTCGGCTTTGGCATAACTCTTTGTGTCTTCAAAACAGGCCTATCTTTGTATACAACAGGTTTCTCAACAACTTTCTCAACTTCTCTAACTTTTTCTTCACGAACAACAACCTTTTTCCTAGAAGAGGCTACAAATACAATAACTAAATATCCAAGTAACAAAGTGGCTATAACAATAGTCCCTTCCCCAAAACTAAATGAAAATGTCCAAATCAGCAAAATTCCTACAATTGCCATAACTACTGCAAGTAAAAATGCTACTCCAGATCCCATTCCCTTAGTTTTATACACAACTCTCTTACCTTTAGTATTATCCATAAAAAAACCCTAATATCTCATATATTTAAAGCTTACTATTAACTATCACTCTAGAGTTACGTCACTTCAACTTAACAGCTGTCCCATAAGCGAGCATTTCACTTGCTCCAGCCATAATCATACTTGTCATAAATCTAACACCTATAACTCCATCTGCTCCTAAATCAATAGCCTCATTTATCATCCTATTTATCGCTTCTTCTCTTGATTGACTAATCATCTCAGTATAAGTCTTAATTTCTCCTCCAACAATATTCTTCAATCCAGCCCCAATATCTCTTCCTATATTTCTCGCCCTTACTGTATTCCCTTTAACAACTCCAAGAACAGCAGAAACCTTCTTTCCAGGAATTTCAGCTGTTGTACTTATAATAATTTCTTTTCCCATACTACTTATTACTCCCAGACTTTTTATTTGTTTTGTTTTCAACTTTCTTAATCTGTTCAACTTTGTCTTCCTTCTCCAAATTAAATAACATAAAGATTCCAATTCCCAAAGCAATCAAACCATAAATCCCAACTGCTATAATTCCACCCCTATCGTCAATATTAAAACCTACTCCAATTAAGAAAATCCCCAACGCAATTAAAGCAATCCCAGAAATCAAACAACTAATATTCTTACTTACCATACAAAATGAAAGAGGAATATATATTTAAATTTCTCCATTCTGCTTTTGCAATCCCTGAACAGCCTCTAAAACACGCAAATCTGGGGACAAGATATAAACATGATCATCCATACTTCTAAGAGCCCTATACAATCTTTGTAAGAATTCACGCCTTGCTTTATCTTTATAAAAATCCCAAAAGTAATCACTATGTGTTTTCATCAAAACTTTCCAAAATGTATCTTGCATATTTGGATTAGGATATTTTGTAAAAATCATACTTTTACACACATCCCCTGGAAAATCAACACCTCTAGAACACTTAGTTGTAAATAGACTATCAGACAGACCTTGCTTAAAAATACTAACTGCCCTTCCTGTCTTATCTTCTTTCTGTATTTCTTTAAGTTTCTCATTACTCATTAGACTATTAACTTCAAAACTCATCTTATCTTCATCACTCGGAAGATCTTGAAAAGCATTCACATGCACAAGTAAAGGTAATTTCGCCCTCTCAACACAGGAATTCAAAGCTGTCAGATAATCTTCTCTTGTCTTGCTCCCATTAGAGAAGTTAGTATATTTACAATCAAACTCTTTCCCAGTCCTAATAATCTCCACATTCCCAAAATTCAAAGTTTCTGCTTCAACTGTCTCATAGTCAGAAATCTTAAAGACCCTTTTCAAAACCTCGGGAGAATGCAATGTCCCTGACATAAACACAATGGCCTTACTTTTGCTTATCAACTCATCAATTTTCGACTTCAAATTAGTACTAACAATCTTTGAATATAAATTATCATCTTCATCTTTTCTGTAGCTCAGGTACACTTCATCTATAACTCTAAGAAAATCCTCAGCTACTGTTAAAACACGATTTGAATAGTTCAGTTCATCAAGAGCAATCTCAGCCTTAAGTTCCTGATTGGAATTCAATAATTTGAGGACTTTAGATATCTTCGTATCAGAGATTTTAAAAATTGCATCTTCATCAATTCCAAGAGCTCTTTTATTTTTCTCTTCTAAGTCTATTAAGCTTATAATCTCATCAATTACATCTTTCGCGCTTTTAGATTCTGGAAAAATAAGTTTCAAAGCAGCCTTCAATCTAGTTAAATTGATTTCTTCTTGAATAAACAAAGAATCGAGAAAATCATCAGCTTCATCAATAATCTCAACTTCTGTCTCCGGCTTTCTCCCAATATTAATTTCAGCAAGATATTTAGCAGAATTAAAGATATTCACATCAGCCATTAAATAAGAAAGATATTGATCATAATAAGAACACCCTCGTTTTCTATGATAAAAAACATAATCCTTCCCATCACATCCCTTATATCTTCTCTTAGTAGCATCATGAAACTGCTTAGCTTCGAAATCAGCTGGCAATATAGGACTCCAATAAGGGTTCGCTGGAGCAATTGACATTCTTCTTATCCTGTCCATATCCACATTAACTTTATTTCTTATCAAAGGATTCTCTTCATAATATTCTTTTATCTTTTCATAATTCTTTTCAGTAATCTTAATATTCTCAGGCAAACTTGGATCTGCACAACTCTTTCCAGGAAAAAACAAAGAATCATGATTATCTCTTCCAGTAATCATTGCAATTTTCATTTTTCTCTTGGAATCCATATTGAGCCACTTATTCCCCATATAATCTTCTTCATATTGCTTCTGTAGAGCTTTGACAGGAACAACAATAGAAGCAGATCCTAAAACACGAGCAATATTTAGAGCAATCGCACTCTTTCCAGTCCCACAAGTTCCATGTAGAAATATAATCTTCTTACCATTCTCTATTAAGGAAACAATTTCCTTAACAACATCTTCTTGTGTCTTCCCATTACTAAACTTCAACGGAGCCAAAGCTTCCTTTCCAGAAAATAAATTCCAATAACTCTTCTCAAAAATATCTTCGGTCCTCTTCTCTTCTTCAATTCCAACTTTCTCTTCCCCTTCTTCTTTCAGAAATTCAAGGTCCTCAGATCTCTTCAACTTCTCAGACTTGTATTCCCCGTGCTCGTCATTCTCTCCGTTATCACCATTATTCCAATTATTCCCATTGTATCTATCTCTTTTTCTAATCCCTTTCCCTCTATCAGATTCCTTAATTAAACTACCGTCAACACCCACTAAAGTTCCCTGAGAATCAAACTTCATCCTCTCCATTACGGCCTTTAACAATCAGGCTTTAAAAATTCTTGTGTGAAAAACAGCAGATCAAGTTAGAAATTTATCTACTTCTTCAGGAACATCAACGCTTTCTTGCTCTTCTGGATCTGAGCCTTTCTCTTCTTCAATTTCATCTAAAACCATGAAAATTAAACATAAAAAAGTTATATAAACCTTTAGAATTCAACTTATACTCTTATGTGAATAGGGCTCTTTAAATACTTTTCGTATGTGTTATCACTTGATAGTTACATTTATATATAACCTACACGTAAACAAATTAAGAGAAAAGTGGTAAAAAATATAAGGGGGGCCTATAAAACCAGTGATTTCTTTAGTGATATTTGGAAATTTCTTGAAGGAAATAGACTAAAATATGGGTTCTTCGTCACAATTCGTGCCCTGTCGGAAATTGCGCCCTTTGTTACGGCTTTCCTTTTGGGTATGGTCATAGATTTCTTTACAAAATACCAAGCAGGACAAAACCTCACTAAATTCTATCTATTAGTTGCCTTTATGGGCCTCACGGGAGTCTTACAAGTCCTAACAAGAATGTGGGCTAAAATTAACTGTAGCATTGTAGGAGCAAAAACAAGACAAAAAGTAAGAGAAATATCAATGTCAAGACTTATGGATCTAGAACTCCAATGGCACGAAAAAGAAGATGCAGGCTCAAAAATACAAAAAATAAACCAAGGAAGCAATCAGATTTACACATTCTTCTCTAATTTCACAAACAATTATGTTATCTTTGTGATTATAGGAATCTTTGGAAGCTTAGGAATATTCATTTTTCTCGGCTGGCAATATGCACTATTCAGCTTAACCTACATTTCAATCTATCTTACTATGGAAAGATATTACTACAAGAAACTTAGTTATTGGGCAGATGAAATGAACAAGATCACTGAAAAAGTCAGTGGAAAGATACACGAATCAACATCAAATGTCCTTTCTGTAAAATCCTTAGGTTTAAGAGACGTCTTCGAAAAATCAACTAGAAAATATGAAGAACAATACTACAAAATCTGGCTCAGTACAAAAAAGACCTCTCAAATGAAAATAAAGGTTACAAGATCATTCGCAGCAATAGGTTATGCACTCTTCATTTTACTTGTAGGATTTGATTTCGTTTCTGGAGCAATCACATTAGGATCAATCATTGTATTTGCTACATATTTCAACAGACTAAGACAATCATTAGACAAAGTAAGTGAAACCACAGACATTTTCATCAAAATTAAATCTGCAACAAGAAGACTAATGACAATTCTTGGAGAAAAAGTATTTGACAGAGAATCCGAAGACCTTTTAGAAATTTCTAAAAACTGGAAAAAAATAGAATTTAGAAATGTTTTATTCAGATACAAGAAAAAACAAGTTCTTGACGATTTCAATTTAACAATAAACAGAAGTGAAAAAATAGGGATTGTAGGTAGATCAGGATGCGGAAAATCAACAATAACAAAATTACTCTTAGGTCTATACAAAATTAAAAGCGGAGGAATCTACATTGATGGAATTGATATAAACAAATTCAAACATAGCTCCGTCACTAATACTATAACAGCGGTCTTACAAGATTCTGAAATGTTTGATATGACTTTAGCCGAAAATCTTTCTATCTCATCTCTAAAAAGAAACGCCTCCCTTCTTGAAAAATCAATCAAAATATCTTCATTAGCCAAAGTAATTGAGAAATTGCCTAAGGGACTTTCAACACTTTTAGGAGAAAAAGGGTATAAAGTCAGTGGAGGAGAAAGACAAAGAATAGGCATAGCAAGAGCAATATACAAAAATTCTTCAGTTCTAATATTAGATGAAGCAACATCTCACTTAGACAGCAAAACAGAACAAGACATACAAGAAAGCATTAGCAAAGAACTAAAAGATAAAACTTCAATAATTGTTGCCCACCGTCTCTCTACACTAAAGAATGTTGATAGAATCATAGTTATGGAAGACGGGAAAATTGTTGAACAAGGCAAATTCAATGAACTAGTAAAAAAAAGAGGTAAATTCTTCAGCCTCTACAAATTACAAAACAAAACATAACCCTACGCCCAGACCAGGATTCGAACCTGGGAGTCCCGAAGGACACGGTGTTCGAGACCGTTCCGTTAGACCGCTCCGGCATCTGGGCAAAATTACAAGAAAAAATGTATATATAAAACTATCAAAAATACACAAAAAATTCAAAGAAACAATAAAAATAAAAAAATAAACTAAAACCTCCTTATTAGCGATTAACCGCTAACTATCGTTCTTCCATTGGTCTCGCTTCATTAACCTTAATAGCTCTTCCTTCAAGCTCTTTCTCGCTCATTTCTGAAATAGCCTTTTTCGCAGACTCATCATCCGCAAAAGTAACAAAACCGAATCCTTTGGATCTTCCACTATACTTGTCTTTAATAACAGTAGCTTCAGTTATTTCGCCAAATTCAGCGAACATTTCCTTAAGCTTTGCATCATCAACACTCCATGGGAGATTTCCAACGTAAACCTTCATTCTCAAACATTTAACCTCCTTATAATTTTTAACATAAAAATAGCTGACATAATTCACTTCCTGTATATTTTCCTATTACCTTTAACCTAAGCAAGAATAAGGGTATTTAAACCTATCTAAGACTAAGCAGCAACAATCTCTTCTACAAGAAAAAAACTCTTTCATAAAATGTTTAATGAATCTCTTGGGGTTGAAAAAAGAGTATCTGAGATGAATAAAATTATGTGAATCTTCTAACAAACAAATTTATATACCTCTTTCTTGAATGAAATGTATGGAAACCCTTACAAGAAAGGTTTACAAATCAATCCTCAAACCTCTTGCCTTTAAGCGTGATCCCGAAGAAACACACAACAAAGCCATAAAACTAGGAATAAAGCTTGGAAAATCTCCCCTATTCAAATCTCTGCTCTCAAACATATACAACTATGAAAACCCAATCCTATCCCAAAACCTTCTGGGAATAAAATTCAAAAATCCAGTTGGCCTTTCAGCAGGATTCGATAAAAACGCTGAACTTTCAGACATTCTCCCAACAATTGGGTTCGGATTCGCAGAATTAGGAAGCATAACAGCAAAACCTTGTTCTGGAAATAAAGGAACAAGAATCAAACGTCTTCCTAACAAAGAAAGCCTCTGGATAAATCTCGGCCTCAACAACAAAGGAGCCGACAAAATTTACAATTCTCTAAAATCCATTTCCCCCCAGATCCCTTTAGGAATCTCCATAGCAAAAACAAATTGCAAGGAAACAGTAAAAGAAAAAGTAGCAATTTCTGATTATCTATATTCAATAAAAAAATTCGCAAACCTAAAACAAGCAAGCTATCTAACAATAAACATCTCTTGTCCGAACGCATATGGGGGACAACCATTTTCAGATCCAAAGCTTCTTTCACAACTTCTCTCAAAAGTCTCTGCTCTCAAAATGAAAAAACCAATTTTCATAAAAATCTCTCCAGATTTAGATAAAAAAACAATTGACGAAACCCTAAAGTTAGCAAAAAAACACAAAATCTCTGGGCTTATCTGTTCCAATCTAACAAAGAAGCATAAAGAAAAATCAGGAGGCCTCTCCGGAAAGCCTTTAGAAGCAAAAGCAAATAATCTAATCTCATACATATACAAAAAAACAAAAGGCAAATTCGTTATCATAGGAGTAGGAGGAATCTTCTCCGCTGAAGATGCTTACAAAAAGATAAAGTTAGGAGCAAGCCTAGTACAGCTAATAACTGGAATGATATACGAGGGCCCTTCTCTAATAAGCGAAATCAATCGTGACCTTGTTAACCTCCTAAAGAAAGATGGATTCAAAAATATCAGTGATGCCATAGGAACAGCTCACAAAATTAACTAAGGCCTATTATTTCTTTCTCTTTGAAACTTTAATAATTTCATAAAAGAATTCTCAAACATCTCAAGGAGATAATCTAAATCTCCCCCCGAGTAGAAACCATTTTCTGTTCGTACAAAATAATTCCGTATAAGGTTTAAGCACGTTTACAAAAATCGGAGTCCTAACCTTCTCAACATATCCAAATCCCATGGTTTCCCAACTTTCCCCTTCTTCTTAAACCTTCTTAATCCTGCTCACTTATTATCCTAATCAATCCATTAGCTAATTCTTCACTTCCTTCTCTTTCTTCAATCTTAAAAACAACAGAAGTATAAGCAAGGGCAGCGGCAGTCATCATATTCATTATACTTTTCAAATTGTATTCTCTTCCTTTGTAAACCATTTTTGTCTCTCCGTCATATTCTTTAGCCAAATTAACTAAATCCATAGCTACTCTTGCATGGATACCTAAAGGAACCAAAATCTTTCCTTTCATTTCATACCAAGTCTTCTCTCTAGAAGTTGTATCTAAATCTTCTTCGGCCATAAATCTCTTTGAAGAGACTGTTTTTAAATTTACCTAAACCTATGAGCAATATAATCAATCAACCCATCTCCAGTCAACTTAACTGAACTTGGCCCATGTCTCACATAAAACTCCTCATCTCCATAGAACTTCAAGAAGACACGCTTATCACTCCTATGACAATCTATCCTCAAAACATGTTTATCTTCTACAGAGAAGAGCTCAAAATCAATAAACTGCATAAAATGACTTCCAATATGTCTTCTGATAAGATTAGTGAGATGTAACTTCAAAGAATCATTATCCTTAAACTTATCTCTCTCCAAACCAACAACATCTCCAGAGTCAGACACCCCTACAAGCAAAGTTCCCCCATTAGAATTCAAAAAGGCAACCATTGTCTTCAAAACAGCTTTTTCAATATTCTTATCAGTTTCATTAGTGTGTAAATTCGTTCTTAAACTTGATTTAAACTCAAGTCTGTCTGATTCCCCCTTCTTAATCGAATTCCCTATGTCTTCAGAACTTCTCTCAAGCAAATTCTCACTCCCTAAGAACTTTCTATGTCCTCCAACAAGCCTCACTAAAAATGAGCTAAATATCCCTGATCTCCCTTCTTTCAAATAATTATATCCAAACAAAGAAACAACAAGCGCTCCAAATAATGTAGATAATAAATCTCCTATTGTATCATTTCCCGCCTTCTGTAAAATAAAACCAGCCCAAGTATCTAAAGCAAATTCAAAGGCTTCCCATAAAACTCCAACTGTAACTGCAAAACAAAGAGCAAAAAAGGACATAACAAAAGGATTTGCACTTATTATTCTCCCCCTATAAAGAGCATACATTATACTTAATCCAATAAGTCCTAAAGCTGCCCCTGCAACAATATTCAACAACATGTCCCACCACCAAACCCCTGCAAATAATCCTCTGACTTCAATTAAGAACAAACTTCCATAAACAGCGGCTATTATTATAACTTCAATAAAAACAGGGGATTCTATATTAAACGTGCTCTTCAGTAGAAAAGGAAGAAAAGTCACAATTAGTCCAGCTATAGACATTATCATAACAAGCTTTCTATTATTCTGAAAACCGACGTACAGCCCTAAGAGTAATAAAACACGAATTGCATTTATAATTATAGAGTAAACTCCAACTCTTTTATCAGGCATCCCCTTAATTGAACAAAGAAACTATAAATTCTTTCTCATGCCAGAGAACCCATATCTATCGAATTTCATCAATCATAGAAACCAATTTAGAATTGAAATTGGAGATCATCTCCTCATTCTCCTTATGTTTTTTATTCAAAAAGGCAACATTCTTAGAATTTTCTTTAATCTTATCTTCGATCCTTACTTTTTCTCTAAGAATCTTAGGTATATCAGGAAGTTTTGATTGCAAACTCTTTGTTTCCCTATCTATCTCCTCAATTTCCTTATTTAACTGTAAAACATTACTTCTAAATTCTAAAAAGACATTCTTAGGGATATCTATTTTTTTTATTATCTTATCGGGCTCTTTCACATTTAATACATTATTTCTAACTTTATTCTTAATATCATTTAAAACATTCATTATCTGCAAATTCTCATCAGAGATAAGTTTACTAACAGAATCTTCAACATATCCCTTAGCAATTTTACCATTCTCCGTATCTTTCTCCAAATACACATATTTTTCAAGAATTCTTCCATCTAATAATCCATTAATTTCTGCCTGAATTGAAGTCAATTCAATTTCTTTTTTCTCTTTATTAGACCTGTATTCCTTCTCCTTTTTGTATTCAACGTCTGATTCCGCAACTTTTATTTCATTATCAATTTTGCTTAAATCAGATTCATAATTTTTAGAAATTTTCTTAGCATCTTCTACCTCTTCTAAAATTTTTGATTTTTCTTCCTCATTCTGAAGTTTTCTATCATATATACTTAATAAATCATTAATATTCTCTTTCTTAGAAAACAAATCTGCATTATTTTTTGAAAACTCCTCTAAAATCCTTTTTATCTCTCCAATGTCCTTAAACACAACACCCATCTCCTTTCCAATAAGCAAAGTTGCTTTATGATAACTTTTCACAGAAGTTTCCATAAATTTGTTCATCTCAGCATATAAATCATTGATCCCATTCTCCTTATTTCTCAATATCTCTAATAACGCATTTACAGAAACTAAGTAATCTCTTCTTCCTAAATCAGACATCTGTTTCAACCTCTCATTAGCTTTTTTATCAGCCAAATCCACATTAGATAAGACATTCAAATCTCCTTCAAGTTTATTTAATACATCAAACATTTCCCCATGTATCTCTTCGTCCTTCCCTTGAATTAATTTATCTACCTCTTTCTTCTTCCTATCCAAGACTTGAGGTAAATTTTCAAGATTTATTACTTCCTTCTCAATCTCTTCATCAACCTTTCCATTCTCCGAAACTTCATCGCTAAAAAAACCCTTTACCTTATCAATAAATCCCATATCTAAAGAAAAATCACCTAATTAATAAATATATTGAAATCTTCCAAAATCCCTAATTCTTTATCTTATTCCACAAAGCATTGAATATCACAAGAAGAATTATATAAACCACAATCCCAGCAACAATTAACGTCAAATGATTCCCTAACGTTGGCTCACTCATCCCCAAAGAACTATAATCTCTTATAGGAATTGTCAGAATATACGCTATAATAAAAGCAATTGATCCTCCAACAATCTTCTTTTTAAGACTCCAATCATCCCAACTCATACTAAATAAGAGTTAAAATAATGACTTAAACCTTCCCTTTCTTCCCAATCATCACAAACCTTTATAAAGCAAATAAATCTGAAGCCAATATAACATGGCATTCAATAGAAATTTTAGAGGAAGGAATACAAGAGAGAAAACCATTAGTTGCTCCTGTGGTAGTAGAGCAAAGCTTTCTTCTAGAACGAATCATCCTTTTGGTAAAAAGTCAGGTGGAATAACAGCTAATTTTTACAAGTGCAATTCTTGTAAAAATGTAACATTCATAAACAAGACAGTAGGAGGTAGAAGATGAATCAAGAAAGTAGAGGCAGAGGTGGCGGAAATCGTGGAAGATCTGGAGGCGGAAACCGATCAGGAGGATCAGGTGAAGGAAGAGGCAGATCCGGAGGTTTTAGATCTGGAGGAAACCAATCTAGAGATAATAGTAGAGGAGGTAATAGATTTGGCGGTGGACAAGGCGGAGGAAGAGGTAGAAGCTTTGGTGGAAATCGTGGAGGAAACCGATCAGGCGGAAGTAGATTCGGCGGTGGAAATCGTGGAGGAAGCGGAGGAGGCTTCAACAACGGCCCAAGAGAAATGCATAAAGCAGTATGTTCTGAATGTAAGAAAGAATGTGAAGTTCCTTTCAAGCCAACCCAAGGAAAGCCAGTATATTGCCGTGACTGTTTTGCAAAACACAAGAGTTACTAACCTTTTTATTTAATTACTAATTAAATTAATTTTATTCTTAGTGATAACTCTCTAACTAGTTCTTAATTTTCCCTTCTTGAATATCCTTCAAAATAAATCTTGCAGCTCTCTCAGTATCAACTTTCCCCTTTTGCTTAAGAAAATTATATTTTTTCCCAATAGCTTCAATGAATAACTCAACATCATCTTCTTTTATTCCATAAAATTTCTGTAATTTTCCTTTATGTTTTGACATAAAATCCATAACAATCATATCCGGATCCTTAACCTTATCATAAGTCTTAACTCCAATAATAAAATGCTTTTTAGAATCAAAAATATTTCTTTCCTCAAATTCCTTATCTGGAATAACTCCAGGTGTATCTAATATCAAAATATCTTTATTAAATCTTATTTTATGTATAGCTCTCGTATGTCCAGATTCAGCAGAAGTAGAAACCTTCCCCCCTCCAGCCAACGCATTAATCAAAGTACTTTTTCCAGTATTTGGATATCCTATAATTCCCACTCTCGCTTTCTGTTCACGCAACTTCAATTTCTTAACTTCAATCTTCAATTTCTCTCTTAATCTTGATTTCCCAATTTTATTTTTACTTGAAAACAAAACATAAGGTTCTAAGTCACTCAAAACATAATCTTTCTTCAATTCTTTCAAGTCAACCAAATCAACTTTATTCAATATTAAAATTAACTTTTTCCCACTATCAGTAACAAGCTTTTCAATCTCCCTATTTCTTGTCCTTTCAATCTCCCTTGCATCAAGAACTTCTAATAAAATGTCACATGTTCTTATCATATCCCTAACTGCAACAGGAAACTTAACATTATGATCATTCCTATCTGGAGACTTTCTTGTCTTACCCTTCCTAGCTGAAAAATCATGTCTTACTCTCATAGAATATCAAACAAAAACCGATTTAAAAAGGCTCTTAGTAATTAATAATTCAATACCTTCTTCTTCTAGACCCACTATCTCTTCTTCCGCCTGAACGTCCTCTACTTCCTCCACTTGAACTACGCCTCCTATTTCCTCCGAATCTACTTCCTCTTCTTCTATCTCCCCCACTTGGTCGATTATCACTTCCACCCTTATTCTCTCTTCCTCTTGATTCACTTCCTCTATTTCCCCCATATCTGCTTCCCCCACGTCCTCTCCCTCTAGAATCTCTACTAGGTCCTCTCTTCTGAATATCTACATGTAATTTCTCTATAACTGGCAATTCCATCTTCTCAACATTAACTTCATTTTTATTAACCACATCATTAAAATTAGCGTAATCTGTATGTGAAATTAGACTAATTGCTTCTCCATTCTTCCCCGCCCTAGCAGTTCTTCCAATTCTATGTATATATTCTTCAGAATCTGCAGGAGAATCATAATTATAGACGTGTGTAACTCCCTTTATATCCAATCCTCTAGCTGCCACATTAGTACAAACAAGAATTTCAGCCTCATTATCATGAAATTGTTGAATTATCTTTGTTCTTCTATTCTGTTCTAAACCTCCATGTATTGCATGATTCTTTATTCCATTTTTTCCTAAACTCTTTGAAACCATGTCAACAGTTCTTCTTGTATTACAAAATACCATAACAATCCCTTTCCTCTCTTTTCTCAATAAATGTGCAAGCAAAGAAAACTTCAAATAAATGGGAACATCATAATAAACTTGTTTCAATTTTAAAGGATCTACTTGAGTATCAACAGTTACAGTTACAGGATTTATCAAGTGCTTCTTTTCTATATTTTTAACTCTACTTGATGTTGTAGCTGAAAAAAGCAATGTCTGTCTCTCCTTAGGACAATAAGAGATTATTTTCTCAACATCATCAATAAATCCCATATCAACCATTCTATCTGCTTCATCAAGAACAAGAGTCGTTACTCTTGAAAGATCAAGATTTCTTCTCTTTAACAAGTCAAGGATTCTCCCAGGAGTCCCAATAACTATCTCGCAATCCCTCAATTTAGAAATCTGTGTTCTTATATTAACCCCTCCATAAATCTCAATACTTCTTAAATCAAAATTCTTTGAAAACTCCTTTGTTACTCTAAATATTTGGTCTGCTAATTCTCTTGTAGGTGTTAAAACCAAAGCCTGGACACCTTTCCATGGTTCTGTCTTTTCTAATATCCCAGAAACAAATGCAAATGTCTTCCCACTTCCTGTAGCAGCATTCCCAATAACATCTTTTCCCTTTAAAATCAAGGGAATTGTCTCCTTCTGAATATCTGTAGGCGTATCAAACTTCATATCTCTAAGTACACTCAACACTTTCTCGCTTAAGCCAAATTCTTTAAATTTATCCATTTTAACCTTCAAGAATTCTAAATTCTCAATCTCAAATCCCAAATTCTCATATGTAGATTCCAAAATCACCTTTTAAACCTGTGCCTTTCCCAAAAACAGGTAAAACTATTTAACCTCTTAAACTTTCAAACAGAAATGTTTCCAAAAAAAGAGGATAAAATTAGATTTAATCTTTCTCCATCATCCCTAAATACCTTCTTCCAGAGCCCACTATTATTCTATCTAACATACATCGCAAAGGTTCCAGACGACACAAAAGTCCCAGTGTGCTACGGCCTCTCAGGAAATATCGTTCATGACTGCCTAGAAAAATATGCGGAAAACCAAATTACAAAGGATGAAGCATATCTTCTCCTACTAACTGAATGGGAAAAGAAAAATCTAAACTATCATAAAGATATCAAAGGAGAACTGCTAAATCCTCAAGATTATCTTCTGGCTCTAATCAAAGGATTACAAATCGTGGATTTACATGAAAACCATGTTTGTGAAGAGATGATACAATTCCCATTAATAGAAAATGAATACATGAAAATAGGAATAAAGGGAATTATCGATCTCCAAGCAATAGAAAAGTCAAGCAATGAAAATGTAATAATAGATTACAAAACAAGTAATAATGTAAATCAATCTAAGGATTTCGAAAGGCAAGCACTATTTTACAATTATCTTATTAATAAGAAGACTTCCCTAATCCCTCAAAAGACAGTTTTCCACTATCTAAAACTCAACACACCAAAAGAGTATTCTTTCTCACAGCTAGATCTCCAAGCATTTGAAGAAGAACTAATAATGATAGCTGAACAAATCCTTGAATATGGAACAAAAATAGAAAACTACCCTATTGGAAATATTGGAGACACATTTAATAGTAAAAAAAATGCTTGTGAAAAAGAACTTCAACGCCGAACAGGGTATAGTAATGCTAAAACTTTCGTACAAATGAGATTTTAATATAACGCCCTGACCGAGTGCGTGTAGAGAATGTTACTTATTTAAATTATTCGATTCTCTAAGTACGCCCTGACCGAGAGTAACGGGGCGTAGCACTTTTAAGGAGATCTTATTTAAAATATTCTTCCGACCCTTCAGCATTAATAAAATAAGCTTTAGTGTCCAGTAAATTTTCTGCGCCAAAGAATCTAATTGCTCTTGGAATGTTATTATGATCTGGATAAAAAACATGTAAACCAACATTTTCACTGAAGCATGAGAATGTGCCTACTTTAGATCTTAATACAACATAATCATTATCAAAATATCTAATAAATTCTGGAACCTTCGAACCTTTACATCTTTCTGAATTAAAACTATACAAAGAAAGATCACATTCTGCATAATCAACCATAATCTCAATTGGGTTAATAGGAGACATTAAACAATCAAGATTGCCAGTAAGACCGCTCTCTGAAAATCCCTGCATAAAAACATTAGGATCAGAAAACCAAGCCAAATGGGGTTTAGGAAGGTCAGATATTTCATCACCAACCAAATGCCTTATTGTTAATGGGGATTCTTTCAATCTAGAATACAACAGACTAGCTTCCTCTGGACATTCAACTCTTAAATCACAAAGCTGATTTAAAGGTTTATATATCCCTTCTTGATCATATTCAAATTCCATAAATTTTTTACAAATACATCACTTTTAAACCTTTTGATTTGTTACCACTCCAAAGAAACAATACGCCCTGACCGAGAATCGAACTCGGACCTCGGCCGCGACAGGGCCGTGTTCTAGCCACTAAACTACCAGGGCTTGGTATTTGTGAACTTCTTAGAGTGTTATAATTCCTCTCTATTAAGCTCTAATATAGGATTCGTAAAAGCCTTTTAAAATCTTTGTGTTCCAGCATTCTCACTCAAGAACATATTATTCTTGAAACCTTAATTAGCTTTATATATCTTTTTTTCTTTTACATTGGATTAAAAAGAGGAAGAAATGAAACTAATAAAAAAAATAACTAAAAATATCATGATTGGGGAATTCTTAAGAGCCGAAATAGATTCACCAAGATTTTCTAAAAGAATTAAAAAGGCCTTGAAAAGAGATAAAAAAACAAAAGAGATAATTATCAAACCGAATTTTGATATTGTTAAAGACAACAAATATAGAAAAAAATTACTTGGAGAAGTCAGAGGATACCCGAATGAAAGAATATTCCATAACTTTCCTACAGATATTAAATGGGAACTGGTGTTCTTAAACGAAAAGGAATTGAAAAAAATCAAATATATAAATTGGGATTATTGGAATAAGATTACCAAAAACAGTAGAAAACCAGAAGACGCTGTTAAAAACATCAAATCCGGTGTGAAAATAAAAAAAGCAGACTGGGAGAATTTTGATGAAATCGTTAAGGTAATTAAAATAAACAAGAAAATTCCATTGATTATATTAGTTGCAAAGAATAAGAGGGCAAGAAAAGTTGTGCTAGAAGGACATGCTAGATTAACTGCTTATCTTTATGAACCAAGATTAATCAAAAAAGGTTTAAACGTAATAATTGGATATTCAGATAAAATTTCTAATTGGAATTTATATTGAGTTTTTTAAGTTGGCACACTAAACTACCAGGGCATAAATCTACTTGTTAATTTTGCTTTTTAAGTTTATCTACTCATCAAAATGTTATCACTCAAAAAGATAAAAAACTCCCAATAAATTTTATATACTACTTTTATCTAATGAAACCATGAGAAAAAATATTCTATTGCTTGCAGTACTTTCCCTATTTACAATTCTGCTCATAACATCAATAGCTTCAGCATATGGTTATAACAGTTACAGTGATGGATACAAAAGAACAACATACACAAAAACAGTTACCAAAGACAGTCCTTACGGTCCTTCATACAGTAAAACAACAAACTACGATAAAGAAACAGATACAATTTATCTTGGAGGCGGAGGATATGCAAAAACAACAAGATATGTAAAGACAACTACACAATCTCCTGATTTCAGATCAGGCTATTCTGGATATTCTAACTTAGGAAATAGATACTACTACGGATCAAATTATCCAGAACACATGTATACAGATTATAATGGTTACTATCCTTATGATAAAAATTATAACTCCTGGAATTATCGCCCTTCATACACATATGATCGTTATGGATCAGGAAACAAATACGGATACGATTATTATTATAAACCAAGATACATCGGTTATTACAACTGGAGATAATTTCTAAAATGGGTATGAAATCAAAAGTAATTCACACATCGACTTTCCCAAATAATGACATGGGAAGAATTCAAGCAACAGAACAATTAGAAGCGAAAACTGCCACATTTTTTGAAAAACATCCAGATTTAACTCCAGAAAAAATAACTCCTTGCATTACATCTACAAGAGCAACAGAAAAACACACATCACCTCATGATCCAGGAGAAACGCCTGTATCTTCTGCACCCATAACACAGGACGTAGACTGCATTTTCTACACAACACAAATATTCTATAAAGAAGAATCCAAATATGAGATGGCTGGAGATTAATTCTCATGATATCATTTCCACTTCAAGAATTCTTGCTGTCAAAAAAAGTCTTAGAAGAAAAAGTTGAAAAAGTCGTTAAAAGCCAACGACCCTTAAAATTTGGGGAAAACCCAGAAGAAATAGCGCAACTTGAAAGAGACTTAATAAATAGAGGATACACAGTAATTAGATCAGAAGAAATGACATGTGGAATGCCAAACCGAATTATCATTGGAAGACCTCTAAAGTATATCTCTTATCAATCTAATACAGAAAAAGACTTTTTGATGGCTGCAGAAAGAAGAGGAAATCTTCCCTACATTCCTGGAGAAATCTTTCGCGGAAGTATTCCAGAAGCAGAAGATGTTGTGGTCAATCAAACAACCAGACATGATCTGGATTAATTCCCTTCAGAAACTTCTTCAATTATCTTAACAACTTCCTCTTCTCTTCGAACTTTAACAACTTCAGCAACTCTATCTCCAATCTTAAGCTTAACCATTCTAACTCCTTGAGTTGCTCTTCCCATTACTCTCAGGTCTTTCATTCCAACTCTTACAACCATTCCCTTTCCTGTTGTTACAATAACAGAATCCTTATTATCTACTGACAATGAACCAACTACATCCCCTGTCTTCTCACTTGTTTTCAAATTAATAACTCCCTTTCCTCCTCTACTCGTCTTCCTATAATCTTCAAGCTTACTCCTCTTTCCATATCCTTTTCCTGTTGTTGTTAATATCGTTGTTTCTCCTTTCAAAGGCAGAGCTTCAACAGAAACAACCTCATCTTTTACAGAAAGATCGACACCTCTAACTCCATAACTAGCACGCCCCATAGAACGCACATCATCACTATTGAATCTAATTGCCTGTCCTTTCTTTGTAATTAACAAAACTTCTTGTTTGTCAGAAACACGTCTCACATTAACAATGCTGTCTGAACCATCAATAGGAAGTTTCATAATATTTATTCCTCCAGCTCTCGGTCTTGAAACATCCTTCAAAGGAAGTTTCTTAACTTGTCCTTTCTTCGTTGCGAAAATCAAATAATCCAATTCGAAGTCTTTAATTGCCATAACATTAGCTACTTTTTCATCTTTCAAATTAAGCACATTAATCAAAGCACGTCCCTTCCCTTGTCTTTCTGTAGAAGGAACTTCATGTGTCTTAAGCCAATATATTCTTCCCCTATTAGTAAAGAACAACAGATAATCATGAGTATTGCAAGTAATCAGCTCCGTAACAAAGTCTTCATCATCTTTCATCTGTCCCCCTGTAACTCCTTTTCCTCCTCTCCTTTGCTCCTTGTAAGCCTTAAGATCCACACGCTTAATATATCCTGAATTAGTAATTGAAACAATAACATCTTTCTTTTCTATTAGATCAGATTCCTCTATCTGATCAACTTTCTTAATTATTCTTGTTCTTCTTGGATCTCCATAATTCCTCTTCAATTCATTAACTTCTCTTCTAATAACTTTCAAAACCTCTCTCTCATCTCCAAGGATTTTCTTAAGCTCTTCAATTAATGTCTTAAGCTTCTTCTCCTCATCCTTCAATTTTCCAGCTTCTAGAGAAGTTAATTGCTGCAATCTTGTTTCCAATATTGCTTTACTCTGTCTATCTGTAAATCCAAATTTCTTTACTAAGCCTGCGTGTGCCTCAGTAGCATTCTTACTCTTCTTAATAAAATCAATAATTTTATCTATCTGACTCAAAGCTTTTAATAATCCAGTAACAATCTCTAATCTTTCTTCAGCTTTCTTTAATTCATATTTTGAACGGTTAGTCACAATTTTTATTCTATACTTAACATATTCTTTAACAACATCAAGCAAATTCATAATCTTTGGCTCTTTATTTACAAGAGCAAGAATATTCGCATCGAAATTAGTCTGTAATCTAGTAAATTTGTACAATTTATTCAATGTAAATGTGCTGTTTGCCCCCTTCTTCAATTCTATAACAACTCTAATTCCTTTCTTTCCACTCTCATCTCTTAAATCGGAAACATCAGGAAGTTTCTTTTCAGTAGCAAGCTTCGCAATCTCCTTAACTAAATCAGACTTATTAACCATGTAAGGAATCTCTGTAATAATTATGCTTGTCCTTCCTTTCTTCTCTTCCAAACTTGTTCTCCCTCTCATAATCAGCTTTCCTTTTCCTGTTTTCTGCATATCTTCAACTCCTGATCCCATAACAATTCCTCCTGTTGGAAAGTCAGGCCCATTAACATATTGCATTAGGTCCTCTATCTTCGTCTTCTTTTCGCCCTTGTCAACGTAATGAACAATCGCGTCACATATCTCTCCCAAATTATGTGGAGGAATATTTGTTGCCATTCCAACCGCAATTCCTGTTGCTCCATTCAATAACAAATTAGGCAACTTTCCAGGCAATGTCTCTGGCTCTTTTAAAGAATTATCAAAGTTTGGCAACATCTTAACAGTCTCTTTTTCAATATCTTGCAATAATTCCATAGCAATCTTATTCAATTTCGCTTCAGTATACCTATGAGCGGCAGGTCTATCCCCATCAATACTTCCAAAATTCCCCTGTCCCTTAACTAATGGATAACGCAAAGAAAAGTCCTGCGCCATTCTCACCATAGAATCATAAACAGCTACATCTCCGTGAGGATGATACTTACCAATAACATCTCCAACAACTCTCGCGCTCTTCACAGTAGCTTTCTCCGGAGTAATTCCTAATTTCTGCATAGCATATAGAATTCTTCTATGAACCGGCTTCAAACCATCTTCAGCCGAAGGCAATGCACGTTGAACAATAACAGACATCGCATAATCAATGTACGCCTTCTCCATCTCTTCAACTATCTCTGCTCCAATTACCCCTTTCTCCTCGCCTACCTGCTCCTTCTCCCTTCTCTTCATTTCTTCTTCTTCAACTTCCTGCTCTGCCTTGCTTTCATCTATTTCTTTTGGCGTCATTTTATAATATCTTTAATACCTCCCTAACATCATCAATTTTATAATCTGGCTCTCCACTTTCTTCATTTGGTAAGAGATGTGATCTATCTCCTTTCTGAATCCAAAAAGTAGTACATCCAAGTTGCTTCCCTATTCTTATCCCCTTAGTAGCAATATCGTCCACAACTGCAACCTCTTCAGAAACATAACCTAACCCTCTTATGCAAGTATCAAAAATCTTTTGTGTTTTAGTTATATCAACAACAATTGTATCAAAATAACGAGAAATCCCAGTATCCTGTATCTGATTCATTCTTCCATCAAAATTCCCATCTGGAGCAGCAGAAATTAAAGCCAGATCATACTTTCTCCTTGTTAGTTCTCCAACAATTTCTGTACTCCAAGAAAAGAGCCCAACATCTCTCTCATACAATGTTCCTATCCAATCAAAAACTATTGCCTTAATTTTCCCATTATCAGCCATCTTAAATATCTATTTCAGCCTCCGTTGATTTTTCCGTAATGAATTGTCTTCTTGCCTCTACATCATCTCCCATTAGCTTACTAAATGTCTCGTCTGCACGAACAGCGTCTTCAATCGTGACTTTCTTGAGCAAACGACTCTTTGGATTCATAGTTGTTTCCCATAACTGTTCTGGATTCATTTCTCCTAAACCTTTAAACCTCTGAACATCTCCTCCACTGATCTTCTTTAACAAATCTTTCAATTCAGGATCAGAATAAACATAATGTACTTTCTTTTTCCTAACTCTATATAATGGAGAAACAGCAATATACATATTTCCATTCTCAATAAGTTTAGGCATAAATCTAAAGAAGAATGTTAAAAGTAAAGTCCTAATATGCGCCCCGTCAACATCTGCGTCTGTCATAATAATAATCTTACTATATCTTAATTTATCAATATTAAACTGCTCTTCCCCAACTCCTGATCCAATAGCAGTAATCAATGCAGAAATTTCCTCATTCCCAAACATCTTTACTTGATTCGCTTTCTCAACGTTCAATATCTTTCCTTTCAAAGGCAAGATAGCCTGATTTTCCTTATCTCTTGCTTGTACTGCGCTTCCCCCTGCGCTGTCTCCCTCAACAAGATAAAGTTCAGTATTCTCACTCTTCTTTGAAGCACAATCTTTCAACTTACCTGGCAAATTCCCTATTGAGAACGCATTCTTTCTTCTAATAAGTTCTTTAGCTTTTCTAGCAGCATCTCTTGCTTTCTGTGCTTCAAGAGCTTTTCCTATAACTCTCTTAGCTACTGTAGGGTTTTCTTCAAAAAACTGTCCAAGTCCTAGAAAAGAAACAGTCTCAACAATTCCCTTTACCTCTGAATTTCCAAGCTTTGTCTTCGTCTGTCCTTCAAATTGTGGCTCAGGAACTTTAACAGAAACAATTGCAGTCAGTCCCTCTCTCACATCATCTCCTGTTAGACCTCCATTCTTTGTAAGATTATTCTTCTTCGCATAATCATTAAGTGCCCTAGTCAAAGCAGTCTTAAATCCAACAATATGTGTTCCTCCTTCAACTGTATTAATTGTATTTACAAATCCAAGAACATTCTCCTGATATCCCGAATTATATTGAATAGCAATATCAACAATCACGTCTTGTTGTTTCTTAGAAAAATAAACAGGCTTCTGATGTAAAGCATCCTTACTCTTATTCACCCATTTTACAAACTCAATAAGACCCCCCTCATAATAAAATACTTCTTTCTTTCCTGTCTTCTCTTCCTTCAAAGTTATCTTCACACCCCTATTCAAAAATGCAATTTCTCTAAATCTAGTCTGTAACACAGAAAAATCAAACACTGTCGAACTGAATATTGTCTCATCAGGCATAAACGTAACTTCTGTCCCAGTCTCCTTCCTATCAACTTTTCCTATTACCTTTAATTTATACAATGGCTTTCCTATCTTATACTCTTGTTGATGAATCTTCCCATCTCTTCTTACTTTAACACTCATATGTTTCGACAAAGCAGAAACAACACTAATTCCTACACCGTGTAAACCTCCAGAAACTGCATAACTTCCTTTATCGAACTTACCCCCCGCATGTAATTTCGTAACAACAACTTCAACCGCAGGAACTTTATACACAGGATGAGGATCAACAGGAATTCCCCTACCATTATCTTTTACTGTTACACTCCCATCTTTATTCAAGCTTACCTCAATCAAATTAGCCTCTCCAGCCATAGCTTCATCAACAGCATTATCAACAACTTCATAAACTAAATGATGCAATCCTGACTTACTAGTGCTCCCTATGTACATTGCAGGCCTGTGGCGAACTCCTTCCAGTCCTTCCAGTACCTTTATACTCTTCCCTTGATAATCCGTTTTTCCGCTAGCTTCTGCCATATTTTAGCTCCTAATTTGCATTAGAATACCCAGAAATAGTGATTTCCCTATTTAAACCTTACTAGCCGTTTATCGTCGATAAACCCCATTTCCCATCAATTTTCACCAATTTTAAGGAAAAACATTAAATAAAAACAGATTAGGCACTACACAACACAATTCCTTAGGCACTACTTTGCTCTCTGTCTGTCAGAGTTGAGATACATTGCTGGATTAGGAATAGTTCCCCTAGAACGAACATACCATTCAGGTACATATCTCTCGGCTTGTCTATGCAAGGCAAACAAGAAATTAGTAAATCCCTCTGTAATTCTTCCCGAATATTTAGAAACAGCCAACCCATGAAAAACTCTTGCCAACCCCCACTATTTCCTTTAGGAACACGGCAAATATTATCAGTCAAATTCTGCATAGTTTGTTCTATAAATTGCATAACTTCCTCTGTTATACCATCTCCAAAATCCAATGTTTCCAACGAAGAAGGGCAGTCCCCTTCCAAGGAATCAACATATTTGCGATAAGCTTCACTACCACTCATTCCAACAAAAAAATCTTTTGCTTTTGCCATAACAAAACAGAAAAATAATTCTATTTAAATCTTGCCACAATCACAATCATCCTCCACTAAATGTTTTTGTCTGATAATTACTTCTATCTTGCGTTAGAACCATACTCATTAAATGAGCCAAGTTAACATTATGTCTTGCATTCCTTTCAATCATTCCTAATGGATCTAAATCTTCTAAATGATAATCATCGCCAAAAGTTTTGCCTGCCATAATTAAAACACCTCTAAAACGCAAAGCTGCATTAAGTATATCTTCATTATGGGCATCAAGATTAACTTGGTACGCATTGGCCACCCTAAACACACAATCATCAGAACGCTCAGAGGTAAATATTAAATTCCCAACAGATTGTTTAGGTTCACGAAGAACTCTTCCAGTAACTCTAGGATCAAAAATAATCATATCCCTTCCAGGAAAATCTCCCTCAAAAGGAGTATAAGAAGATAAGAAATAACCTTCCTTATTTGCCCATTCAATCTCAGGACTCTCACCATAATTCCTATTCATATGTTCTTGTAGAGCCTGTCTTTCATCAACTGAGAACATCCTAATACCTTCTTCTTCCCAAGTGAACTATAAAGATAAGCGTAATCAATATCAAGATACCAACTAACAAGATCCATATCAATGAGTTCTCCATAAAGACTTCAACAAATCCACCTTTAAATATTCCTGGTCTTGAAATCTCTCTCTGCACTTCAAATCTTGCTCCTGAATCGCTTCTCAATTCAATTCTACTATCACTAGGTCTTCTAGTAAGGTCAATCTGATCTTTAAATACAAACTCGTCCAAACATGTCCCTACTGTAATAGTCTTCCTGCTTATAGTCTCTTCTCCAGAATAAGAAGCAACTGCATTTATATTGTGCTCTCCTGGCTTTGTCTCTCCATCAGGAATAGTGAATAACAAACGAACTGTTGAGTCATCATCGTCATCATCAAACTTCTCAAGCTCAATTTCATCTGATTTCACATTCAATCCAAGACTTGAACTTTCAATACTTACAACAACATCTTGATCATCTGATCCAATGTTCTCAAGATCAACTGTAGCTTCTACAACATCTCCACATATAACATCTAAGTCAGATAGGTCAAAATCAGTAATCGCAACATCATCATCAAGTCTATCAATACCTATTGGGAGCCAAGCTTCATTACATATATCATCATCTTCTACCTTTGTAAAGAAGTAATATCTCTCATCTTCATCCAAATCATTTGGGATTGGTAAAGTAAATTCAATTTCTTCACTTTCTCCTTCATCAACATCTAAGGAATCATCGTCATCTTCCTCTGTATTATCATCATCTACATTATACAAGAAGACATCAACATCAAAGTCATGATCTTCTACATCATCATTCTTTACCTTTATCTCAACTTCCATATCTTCTCCAACATCAAAGTCTTCATTTTTATCAGGCTCTTTGATTGTTATTCCAATTAAGCTAGATATATTTGCACATCTATTGATATCATTAAATTCTGGGGGGATCTCTAAACATACAGCAGAACAACACATATTACTATCGGAGGCTGTCAACCAGCTTCCAGTACATGCAAATCCTGAAGAACATGAGTTTCCTCCCTGTTGAGAACAGGACTTTGTTGCTCCAGCCAAGAAGCTTGAAAATCCAGGAATATCATATTTCAACGTTCCAGTATTATAGTCTACATTCAAACACACATTAGAAGGACAATCTTCAGTAATCAATCCAAAGTTTGTTGTAAATCCAGTATTATACGCGATACTTGGTGTCTTATCCTGAGGAAGATTAAACATAGTCAAATTTGCTCTCTTATTCTGGAAACTTCCGAATTCAATTGAATCAACTCCAATAAATCCTCTCTGTATATCTGTAAATCTATCTAAGTCAACAATATCTCTCATATCAACACAATCAATCATGTCAACTCTTCCATCTCCTACAATTTCTAGGATCAAATCAGCACAAGTCAAATCGGCATCAGTAAAGTTCGTAAAGTTTGTTGTGTCCCCATTATACTTATCAGTAAGAGGAATATCACTTGTAATTATACTTGCTTCTCTTGTAACACTAAACTCTCCATCACTAATAACTACTGTAACATTATGTGTTATCACTCCTCCAGTTCCATCTCCCTGGAATGTATAACTATCTCCTGTCCCATCAGAAACTCCGTTCTTAAACCATTCAACTGTAACATTATCTCCACTGTAGTCAGACCAAATAACGCTAAAGTCAAATGTTCCATCTTCCGGAATCTTTGGAACATAGTCTGGAACAAATGATTCTATCACAGGAGCAACATTCACAGTAATCTCTATCATTACACTTTGACTGTCTGTTCCTCCAACCCCATCAGAAACATCAAACTCTACATTGAAAACTTGAGCATCATCAAAATCAGTTTGCCATTGGAAAACATCAGATCCAATCTTAGTAAATCTTGTATCATTAACTCCAAATGTTAATGTATCTCCATCAACTTCTGTAGCGCTTACTGTTATACTTACTAATCCACCTTCTTGCATACTAACATCATCTATATTATCTAAAACAGGAATATCATTTACACTTTGAACCACAATACTAAAGGCTTGACTATCTGTCCCTCCAGCTCCATCATCAACTTCAACAGTACATGCTGCAGTTCCAAACCAGTTCGCAGCAGGAGTCAATGTAACAGTCTCTCCTGAAACAGAACAATCAACTTCACTTACATTCTCAGCAATAATATCAAAGTCTAAATCATCATCAATATCAATATCTGTAGCGTTTACAGTCAATATCCCTGGAATATCTTCATCTATCGTTTGATCACTTATAGCTCCCAAAACAGGATCTCTATTTACATTAGCAACAGTAATTGTAATATTCTCTCTTGTTTCATTCTTTCCATCACTTACTATAAATTCAACCTCATATTCTCCTGCATCAATAAATCCAGTAACCCAAGAGAAAACTCTTGTGACAGCATTAAAGAAAGAAGCCAAAGACCCTGTAGCACTATATGTCAATGTATCTCCAACATCAAGATCAGTCGCATTTACTGTGAATTCTATTGTATCTCCTTCGGTTGCGTTAACATCATTCAAATTAACAAATTCAGGAACATCGTTTGGCCCAACACAATTTAAGATAGTCAAGCCAGACTCAGGCTCAAACCAGCCATTTCCACCATTCTCAAATGTCCCTTCCTGATTACAAATAAATTCATCAACTGTAACTTTGAAATCAGCTCCTGTACTAAATCCAATATTATCTCTTGTATCAAAATACCCTCTCCCCAACAAGTGTACTGGAATATCTCCAGTTCTATCAACAGTTCCATCAAATATAATTCCAGCATTTGGCCCATTTAGCACTTCAACTCTATAAGCCTGTCCAGCTGCAGCTCCCTGGCCGTCAATTAAAATCTTTCCTCTTACATAATTAACCATTAAATCATCTGTCTCATTTCCAGTTGGCTCTGGAGGGTCAACAGTATCAACATTTGTAGCATCTCTCGTTGAAGCAACAAATTCCCAATCATCTGCCCCATCAGGAATTCTCTGCCATGTATCTCCATCTCCATTACTGTCAGATCTCTCTGTAGTCTGATCTATCTCCGTATCAGAAAGGTCTTTCAATGTAACAAATTCTCCAGCATTATTCAATTCCCCTGTTCCTGTATCAGCAACATAATATCCATTAGCACTAATTACTGTACTTCCAGGAATTGTAAATATTAAATTCTCATTAGCAAGACCGTCATATAATTTCCATCCAGAAATATCAACACTAACACCATTTGGATTATACAATTCTACCCATTCATCTCCACTTGCTTGATTTGCCTCAATTTCGTTTATCTTGATTGTTGGTGAAGCTCCATTCCCAGAAACATTTACATCTGTTTCCCCTCCAACAACAAATAAACTAACTCCATCAGTGTAATTTCCATCAAATACATATATTCCTGAAACTGCAGGAGCAGTAGCTGTATAACTCAAGACACGATTAATATTATCTAAGAATAACCAAGAAACTTTTCCATTAACGAATGCTCCTCCCTCGTTTACATTTGAAACTGTCCATCCATTAGGAACAAACTCATCAACTCCATAAACACTCGCCCCAGTTGCATCTACTGTTACAGATACAATAGTAGATTCTGAAACTAAAATATCATTATCTGAGAAAGACCTAGTAGCTGATAAAGCGCTAACGCTACTTATCATTAATATAAGCATCAATAAAGGCATGAATTTATTTAACATGATATTTCTCCTCCCTTATATTGTAACATTATATTTACCATCCCTAACAAATCAAGATCTGGGTTTCCTTGTTTGTAATCAAGCATTGTTCCTACAATTTCTAATAAATCAACACACCCATTACAATCTATATCTGCTTCAGTATTACATTCCTGCCCACCTTCAAACTCTATCTCCAAAAATGGCCATCTTTCTTTATCTTCATCAGATCCCTCAAAGAAGAACTCCTTAGAGAATGATTGAGCGAAACCATCTCCACCATCTTCAACTAAAGCAAAACTAATATCTCCTGTCTCCCCTAAAATATTTGAAGTAACATCATAACCAACTCTTCCAAGTCCATTAATACTCTTTGATGAAATCAGAGATCCAACGCTAGGCTTATTATTCCAAGTAATTGTATTCTCATTCCAATTATTGCTCTCCACAGAATGCAATTCAACAACAGGATTATCTGTAATAGAAGTTATATCAAAAGAAAGCTCAGCACCTGTGATTTCCTCCCCAGCTAATGAAGAAAGGTCAAATTTCAAGAAAGATTCCTGATCTCCCCAACTTGATTGGAATCCTGCCTTCAAATCCTGAGAAGTTCCAAAATTATTATTTCTCTCAGAACTCTTTCCCCTTACATAAGAGTCATCACTAGGATAGATCCTTTCAGTCCCTGCAAAAACAGCAGGCATCATTAAGCTCATTATTATTGCCATCGCGATTATTTTTTTCATAGCCTCACCTTTAAGGACTATAACTCCATACAGCTCCCCCATTTAGTTTGAACCAGTATCCTCTTCCTGGCTCTAGTGGAAATTCATTAAACCATCCATTTGAATATCTTGTAGCAATATCATATACTCCATTTGCTCCTCTTCTCGAAACTTCCTTAATATTAGCGGGCAAAGTATCTAAATCAATATCTGAAAGAGACGTTACACCAACTAGGTTCATTCCATCATCTAAAGCAACATTTCTCTCTCCTAGTGGTCCTGGCCCTGTAAATATTACATCTACTCCTCCTGTTCCTTCATCAACTTCAATAAAGTAAGCTTTATCATTCTCAATAGTTGTTGCATCTACTAACTCTCCATTAACAAACTCTTTAACACTTACAACTCCAGGATTATCATCAATAAAGTCCTCAGCATCAATACTTCCAAGTATAGGTAAAGAAATCAAGTTTTGCCCTTCTTCTAAAGAAACAGGAAAATCTTCATCCTCTAAAGTAAATAATAAAGAATTCTTAAATAACTGCTCTGTATCTGCAGTCCAAAAATCAGACTCATAAATTCCAAAGAAAACAGTATTTGCATTTACATTTGTATCTGGCTTTCCAGATTTTGTCAAAACACTCCCCGCCGCAACTGTTCCTATAACAATTCCTGAAGAATCAAAACCAGGAGAAGCAACTTTCTCAATACCATCAAAAACATTAATATTATCTAAATAATAAATATCGGCATCTTCTGTTGTGTATATCACTACATCATCTGGCAAACCAGAACCAACAGGATGTGCACCAGTCAAATTAATATGCATTGGAATACTTTGTGATCCAGAACTTATCGACTTTGTCCATCCCCATTCATCCATGTGTCTTCCATTAACAAGAACAGCAGGCACTTCATTAACAGGAATCTCTGCCCAATTAGGGAAATTCTCATCATTCAATAAAATAAGTTTATAATCATCGAAATCAACACTTCCTACATCTGAAGCAAAAATAAGATCATAAGTCAATCCAATATCATTCATAGCATCTGTAAACTCTGGCTTTTCATTCTGAGAAACCTGTATTATATAAGCAACATCAGCTGCAGAAGCAATCCCAATTAAACTAACCAAGAATATTCCAGTAATTAATAACAATCCTAATTTCTTTGTCATTTCTTCTTTCCCCCCGACTTATTCCCGTTTCCTTTCCCTTTCTTCCCTTTCTTCCCTTTCTTCCCTTTCTTCTCTCTATTAGCTAAAATCGCAATCAAGATCAATAAGATAACAAGAGCTACAATTGAAATAATAATTCCTGCTCCCAGCCCTCCATTCTCATTTCCTAAACCAGAGGCATTAGAATCTGAAGCAATTACAACAAGCTCTTGAGCTAATGAAAGAGTATTGGTCTCATTTCCTCCTGAAAAGGAAACAATAACATCTCCTTCAAAATATCCAGCTTCATCAATTTTAACAGTATATGTAACTGGCCTTCTTTCCCCAGCAGGCATTACAAACTCTGGCTCTGAAACAGTAATCTTATCTTCCCAAACTCCAGCAGGATCAATATTAATAATAACATCAAAATCATTCTTATTATCAACAGTAACAGAATTCTCAAATTCTAATATTTCCCCAGATGAAATATTGTGATATAAAACCATTCTTGGATTTCCAATGGTTGCAGTTAAAGCTGCAAACACAGTAGGAACAATCAGTAATGCCAAAATCAATGACAGTATTACCTTTTTTGTCATTGCAAAGTGAGAGGTATTCTCTTTATAAGTATTGTAGCATCTCCAAAACAATCTTTTTAATAACCTCTCTTAGAATATAACTATGCTAAGACAATGAAAATAGTGCTACTTTCTAATTACGCTTTTCCTCAGCTTTCAAAAACTTAACCATTACAATAATAAAAAATATCAACGCGACAATATCGACAATTGCAAATCCCAATATAATCTTTGGATCTATTTCCTCTTCCCCAACAAGGTTCCTATTAAGAACAATCTTTGTTTCAGCAACATTGCTTTCATAAATATTCAAACTCTCTTCTCTCAAGATAACGCTCCCATCCCCATCGGAACTCACAGAAAAATCATCTTCATCCTCATTCTCATCGTCCTCTCCAGAATCATCATCTTCATCATCGTCCTCATCATTGGAATCAACAGGATCATCATCTCCTCCATTATCATCTGAAGATGTAACTTCTAACTGAATTCCCAATCCTCCTCCAATTCCGCTAGCAGAAACACTTCCCAAAATCCCAATCACATAAACAGCCAAAACAAAAAGCATTAACTCTTTTTTCATGATATTTCTACTCTCCTTCCAATTATAAACATCTCTATACTACAAAACAACTTATAAAATTCAAACAAAAATTAAAATAAAAAAGAAAAACAGAAGAAGAAAAATAAAAAAGAAAATAAAAACTTCTGTTTAAACTACTCTTCCTGTAAAGTGGAACTTTCCATCTGTGAATGACCCCTCACATGTATCTGGAACGTCTAACTGGAATGTCAATGACATTGACTGTCCTTGTGTTAGCAATGATCCTTCTTCAAGATGATTAATAATTCTACAATCATCATCAAGATCTCCTGAGTAGGATGTCAAATTAGTATATTCATCTGAATTTGCTATACAATCTATTGTACCCAATCCAAAGAAGACTCCATCATTATCTCCAGAATCAACTGATCCTTTTGTAGCATAGTAACTAAACTGTCCAAAGTGAATACCATTTGTTGTAACACCATTATCATTAGCACATACTGCTGTTCCTCCACTTGGGTCTGTGAAATAATCGTCAGATCCAATATACATATCCATTACCACTCCTTCAGATCCAACATTATTCAAGAACACAGAATTGGATGTAACAGTATCTCCTTCTTCAACAGTTCCAAAACTAACGCTCCCAGTCAGAGTCACACTCAGATCAGGATTCATAGTTAATAAGTCAGAACTACCTAACTGTCCAACATTTCCATCCTCATCAACAACTTCAACAGAGATCTCAGCACTTCCAGACCATCCTCCTTGTACTACAAGAACACAAGCATAGATGTCTCCATCATTGGAATCAAGATCATCAAGATCTGCTGGATTACAGCTAAATTCATCTAAATCCGTTGCTGGATCCACAGTATCATTAATAACTGCACAATTTCCAACTCCAACTCCATCTTTTGTTAAAGTAACATCTTCTATGTTCTCCTTTCCGCTTTCATGAGCTGCATAAACATAGTAAGTTATTGTTTCTCCTGCGAACACATAACTTCCTCTAGCAGGAACATCATAAAAACTAGCACCATAATCGTTAGTATCTGGTGTAGGTCCAGAAGCATAAATCTCTGCAGTCTTTATTGTCTGATCGTTTGGATACCAAGATCTTTGTGTACTATCTTGACACACAACTGGCTCATCATCACTATCTACGCCAACATCAACACCTCCGTCAACATCAGCTCCTTCAGCAATCACCAATGGCACAATCGCTATAACAGAAAACACAAGCAAAGCCATCACTGATAAACTTAAAATTCTATTCATGATTATCAAAACCTCCTTTCATATTTTTACAAGATATAGGATAGTAACAGATTTACTAACTCCATATATCGCCTCTAGTAAAAAACAAAAGGAAAACAGTTATATAAAGCTTGATGATATTTTTTCATTAATTTTAAGTAATTAAAAACTAAGATTAACAGTGTTATCCTCGACAAACGCACCTCTCGCCAAGAGAGAAATAAAGAGATTTGTAAAAATCTCTAATTAAAGATTAAGTAAAGCATACGAAACTCAATCTCAAAAAAGAAAAGAAAAAAAGAAAAATTAAAAAACAAATTTGGAATTAAACTACTCTTCCTGTAAAGTGGAAGCTACCATCAGAGAATGATCCCTCACATGTATCTGGAACATTTAACTGGAATGTCAAAGACATAGATTGTCCTTGTGTTAGCAATGATGTGTCCAAAGCGTGATTGATGATTCTACAATCGTCTTCAATATCTCCTGAATAGGAAGTCATATTTGTATATTCATCAAGATTTGCTACACAATCATTTGGAAGAGTACTCTCTCCAAGTCCTGGGAATAGGTTATCGTTACTTCCTGAATCAACTGATCCTTTTGTGGCATAGTAACTAAACTGTCCATGATGGATACCGTTTGTTGTAACACCATTATCGTTAGCACAAACTGCTGTTCCTGTAGTTGGGTCTGTGAAATAATCGTCAGATCCAATATACATATCCATTACAACTCCATTACTTCCAACGTTGTTCAAGAATACTGTGTTAGATGTAACTTCATCTCCTTCTTCAACAGTTCCGAATGAAACTGATCCTGTTAATGTAACAGATAAATCAGGGTTTGTTGTTAACATATCAGAGTTTGATTCTGCTGTGTGAGCTTCTTCGTCAGTTGCTTTAACAGTGATTAACTTATCTCCAGTCCATCCATTTTGTACAGTTAATGTACAAGCATAGATGTTTCCATCCCCAGAAACTAAATCTGTAAGATCTGCTGGATTACAATCAAAACTACCAAGATCTGTTGCTGGATTTGGATTAGCTATAACAACCGCACAATTTCCAACAGCAACTCCATCAGCGAATAGAGTAACATCTTCAATGTTATCATCTCCATCATCATCTCCTGCATAAACACAGTATGTTACTGTTTCTCCTCCAAAGACATAATCTCCTCTTAAAGGAACGTCAAAATACTGACCACTACAAGAGCTTGTATCCGGAGTTCCGTAATAATCCGCAGTCTTTATTGTCTGATCGTTTGGATACCAAGATCTATTTGTATTATCTTTACAGATAACGGGTGGATTTTCATGTCCAATATCAACATCAATTCCTCCATCAACATCAGTTCCGTCAGCAATTACTAGAGGCAATACAGAAAGCACAAGTAAAGCCATTACTGATAAACTTAAAATTTTATTATTCATTTTTATCTATATTAACCTCCTTTCATTTGTTGGGAATATTAAATAATTGTAGCTGTAATTCATGTTCTCTTTTGCGCACCTCAAAGACTCCATGAATTGTCTTACTGAGTTTTCTATTTAAAGACTCTTTCACTTCAACGCAACATTTTTGATATTACTATGAATTAATGAACACGTTTTACCGTCGATAAAACTGTTCTCAGAAAGAAGTGACTACATTAGTTACCCTTTTGCAATAGTTTTCGAATGGAACTAAGTTACAGGAATAAAAAACAGAAAATTTACTTCTTCTTTCCTTTCTTTTTCTTCTTCGGCTTCCTACCACGATTCTCTCTAGAAAAAACAGCAATCAATTTATCATCTGGCTTAAGCGCTGATAGCTTGTCTTGGTTTTTATAAGAAACTGCAGAACGTCGAACAATATCTTCTATTTGTTCTCTTGAAGTTAGAAGATTTTTCTTAGCTCGTTTCTTTATAATATTAAAGATGGGTTCATCTAAATGGATTGTTAACTTTGTCATTTTACTTCTTTCTCACATATACCTTATCAACTTTGAAAGACCTATATCCCTTCAAGAATATCTGTTCCTGCATAACCTGCTAATAGTGAGAGTCTAGGATCAAAGTCAAAAATAATCCCCACAAATATTCCTATAATAATTGCCACAACCACAGTAATTGCATAATAACCCATAGAACTCTCCTTCGTAAAGACATAGCCTTCAATAAACCAACGACACCTCTTGTTAAACCTCCAATTCCTCCTAAAAGCCCCGCGAATACAGTTGGATCTAATGCCATTTTTCCTCTTTTGTTATTCTACTGAGGAGAAAGAGTTTTATACACGTTCTGAAATCAAATAAAACGGTCGTTTAATTCTGTGCAAAAAGTAAGCCTTTATTCAGACTTTATACACAAAGCCTCTTTATTCGGACACTTCTCGGACAGAACTAAAAGTTATCGGACGTATTGGATTTATTCGGACTGTGTTCTGTTAAAAGAAAGACTTAAAAACAGATTCCTAATAGATTTTTTATGGAAAATGAAATCGGATTAGAAAGAATAACTGAACGAGAAAATAATCAAAGCCATATAGTTTCAATTGGATCTCCTGCTGAAGGATACATTGTAGTTCAAGCAAAAACAGGAGGCATTATACTTCCAGAAGATCGTTGGACTTTCGAAGATTGGCAGGGATTCAAGAAGGAGCTTGGTTTCCTCCAGAATCGCCAAGAATGGGAAATGATGCTTGGAATGGAGAAATTTATGCAGTTAGAGAAGATTGGCTAAACGAATATGAAGAAAGGGCTTAAAGCCCAAAACATTTATAAAATCCTTTCTAATAAAAAAATCATGGAACTTCCCCCTACAGAAAGTACACCACGAAAAAAAAGCAGCGTAATTCTAGAAAACTCCCTAGTAATAGTTCTTGGAGTATGTCTAGGAGGGGGATTCGGTCTTTCACTTATTAGCCAAGGAGAACAAAAAAGAGCAGATGCCTTAAACAAATCAGCAGCAATGTTAAGAGATTATGACACAAATCGTAATGGTGTAATGGACAGGCCAGAATTACAAAGATATTTTAGAGAAAACTCACAATAGAATCATTTCTTCTTTTTCTTCACTTCTTTTTTCTCTTCCTTAACTTCTTTCTCAGATTCTTTCTTTGCTTCTGCTCTTACTCTAGCTTTTTCTCTTGTTTCATGGAAAGCTTCAGACCATCTAACCTTTCTCTTATCTCTCTTTAATTTCCTTGCATTCTTCTGACATTTACTAGAACAAAAGTATAATACACTTCCTTCATTTAGAACTAAATGAGTTCCTTTAAAGCTCAATTCATCTTTTCCACAAAATACACATTTAGGCATTTTCACCCTCGGTTAAGCCATGGCCTGTAATAACTACACACCTGTCTATTTTTCCATTAATCGTCAACTCCCCTTCAGCTCTATTACTTACTTCTCCATCAGCATATCTAACACCCTCAACCTCTGTATCGATAACTATTTCTCCATGATCTCTTCCATGATCTCCAAGAATAATACATCCATCTGAATTTCCATTAAAACTTAGGGTTCCATCATAAGGCCAAGCTTCTTCCCCACCTAATATAATCTCTCTTCCGACTACTCCATCAATAGTTATTTCTCCCATTTTAACTTCCCCTGCCTCTACCGCCGCCCCTGTTTCCCCTCAATCTCTGGGCTTCAATTTCTGTTTCTCTTAATGTAAGTAAATCTCCAATCTTCACAGGGCCTTTAACATTTCTTCTCATACTTCTACTCTCATTTCTTCCTGATAGAATTTTAACAATAACTTGTGTAACCTCTCCCCTCGCTCCTGTTCTTCCAACAAAACTCTCTACAAGAGCATTAACCACTTCTCTTCCAGAAAGACTTTTAGAACTTTCCTTTCCTTCCCCAGTCTTATCCTTGATTTTTTGTTGCTTTGCCATTTTGTTTATTCCTATTTGATTAAACTTTTCTAAAGTTTAGCCTATTCTGCAGCTTCTTCTGCTTCTTCTTCTTTAATGTTGGCTATGTCTTTCTCAGATTCCCCAGCCTGAACAACTGCAACTGCTGCAGAACTAACTGGAATGCCTACGGCAACTCCAAGTTTTTCTTTGCTATCAACTTCAACGCAAGGAATTCCTTTTTCCTTACATAAAGCAGGGAAATGCTGTACAATTTCTTTTGGTTCAACATCAGCCGCATAAACAACTAGCTTCGCAACTCCAAGTTCGACTGCTTTTGTCGCTTCATTCGTGCCTTTATCGATTTTTCCTGTTTTTCTTGCTTTTTCAACAATACTGTAGAAGTCAACCATTGTGACCTCCGTGTTTGAATTCAAATCCCGAGAGATTTGCACTTCATTGGTTTAGTTTCTAACTTTGTAAAGTTAGGGTTATCAACTTTTTCAAGTCGATTAGTTATCATTCAAAATCAGGGTATTTAAAACTTTCCAGTGTTATGCATTGTTAAGTAAGCGGGAGCTATTTTAGCTAAAAAAATTATTTCTTCTTGATTTTTCTCACTCTGGGTTTATTCCAATACGGACTTT
>NZBT01000011.1 GCA_002688015.1 Candidatus Pacearchaeota archaeon | reverse complement strand
TTTTCCATCTTCTTGAGGAACGCTTCATGATAGGCAGAGAAAAAGTGTGTTTATAAAGATTGCTTTTCATGAAAAATCATGAAAATTATTGCAGGAATAGATTACTGGGAGAATAGAGATAATTTGATTGAGGAAGTTAGACAGGGGAAATTAACGTTGATTGATTTGCCCTCTCCAAATAATCATTGTTATTTCTGTTCAGAGCATATTGAGGGAGGAATGATACTATTGGCTAGAAATTTTGTTGATGATAATGATAGGAAACATATTGAGAGATATTGTTCTTGTAGAAGTTGTTTTAGAGAGATTAAAGCAGGAGATTCTTTTCTTGCTCCTTTGAGAGATAATTGATAAATAGGTTTATATTTTTTGGATGCTTTGAATTATTATGGGAATTGATATAGGTGCGCAAAGAGAAGTATTCTTTAAAGATTTAGCAACAAGAATAACCTTTGACGATCCAAGCGTAGATGTTATTTTTCGTAAGAAAGATTATCATAGATGTGAGTCTTGTGTTGGCGAAATTGATGGAGATGATGCTTACGAAGTTGTTGTGAAGCATGGAAAAGGGGCGAGTCTTTTATATTTTCATGTTCCGTGTTATAATTCTTTGTTTGAGTAAGGATTAAAAGCCTTCTTTGTTTAGGAGAGGCATGGGATTTTGGCCAGTAGTTAAGAAAGTTGTAAATGAAAGTGATGTTGTATTGGAAATTATGGATGCGAGAATGCCTAAGATTTCTAGGAATGATGAAGTAGAAGATCTTATTAAACTCCATAAAAAGATATTAATTAAAGTTTATACGAAGATTGATCTTGTTTCGAAAGATTATTTGAATTTTTTAAAAGCAAAAGAGAAAGATAGTGTTTTTGTTTCTGGGGTTAGGAATATTGGAATGAGAAAATTAAAGGAAAAGATTCTAATTTCTTCTAAGAGGGCAGGAATCGCAGAGCCAATGATTGGAATTGTTGGATATCCAAATGTCGGAAAGAGTGCCATAATTAATGCTTTGGCTAAAAGAGCTAGAGCAAAAGTTTCTAACAAAGCAGGAACTACAAGAGGGATTCAGTGGGTGAATGCAGGAAGTCTTAGGATTCTTGACAGTCCTGGAGTTGTGCCATGGAGTGATGATGAAATAATGCTTGGAATTTTAGGAGCTAAGAATCCGGAGAGGTTGAGAGATCCAGAATCTGTGGCTTTGGAAATTATAAAAATGTTTTTGGATTATGGAAAAGAAAATTTAGAAAAATTTTATAAAATGAAAATTGGGGAAGGGAGCGATAAATATGATATTTTATTGGAAATAGGGAGGGCTCGAGGTTTTTTACTGAAAGGAAATAGGGTTGATGAGCATAGGACTATTTTTCAAGTAATTAGGGATTGGAGAGATGGGAAGCTAAGGCTTTAGTTATTCGTCATCATCATCGAAGTCTTCAAACTTCAATTTCCATTGATTATCCCACATTTTCTTTCTTTTTTTACCGCAAGTGTCGCAATATTTTCTAACATACCTCGCAGTAGGTTTGACTTCAAATTCCTTCTTGCATTCAAAACATTTCTTCTTCTTTACCATTTTGTTTTTTTCTTTGATTCACTATTGCTCGAGTACTCGCATCTGTGAACAAAGATGCTCCTGCCGGGAGTCGAACCCGGGTCACCGCCGTTCTCCGTGCCCCTTCAATATTGAAGAGGCACAAAACTTTTGGCCTGTCCTAGAGAGAACTGAGGATATTCTCCAGAGAGGTAATCCTCGGCACACGAGAGGGCAGTATCTTTGGCCACTAGACTACAGGAGCCTAATGAGTAGAATTATAGTTGCTTTAAAAAGATTCCTCTGAGAGATAATTAGAAATTATTTAACAAGATACACTTTATCGTGTTTTCTGACACGATCAGAGACTTTTATTCCTACATCATCTCCTTTTTTTACAGATTCAACATCTTTTCTATCTATTTGCATGGAGTCTATTGTTTGTTCGAAATCTGTTGTATGACCTTTAATTCTTATCTTGTCTCCAACGCTAATCTTTCCAGAAACTTTCAAGGCTGCTACTTCTACATGTGAGAAATAGTCAGATACTTCACCTACTTCTTTTCCAAGGCTTTCTTCTTTTTCTTTTGCCATTTTATGCTTCCCTTGCCATAGAATATTGAGGTATAAAGAGTATAAAAAGATTTCCAAGGAAATCTTTAACCATCATCTCTAACGAGATATCAGGTAAAAATATTGCGAAAATAGCCCCTCCAGGATTCGAACCTGGGTCACATGGCCCAGAACCACGTATACTTGACCACTATACTAAGGGGCTATATATGAAGGTCCTGAAAGATACATTTAAATGTTTCTTTTCATTCTTTTAGAAATGTTAAGGAGGACCCATTTAGTTATTGGATTGGCAGTTGCATTGCAGTTTTTGCCGCATATTGAGAGTAAGGCTTTGTTCTTGATTGTGGTTTTAGTTTCTAGTATTTTGCCTGATATTGATTCTCCGAGCAGTTTTTTGGGAAAAACTTGGTTTGGGAAGCCTATAAGCGATCTTTCAACTCATAGAGGTATTTTCCATAGTTATACGTTTTGTATACTTGTTTCTTTGCTTTTTGCCTTTTTTTATCCTATTTTAGCTTTCCCCTTCTTTTTAGGATATGGTTTTCATTTGTTTGCAGATAGTTTCACTCCTAGAGGAATAAAGCCTTTTTGGCCAATTAAGCAAGTGTCCTCTGGAAAGGTTACTACAGGGGGAAGGATAGAGGATGTTCTTTTCTGGACCTTTGTCTTCATTAATATAACTCTAATTGTTGTTCTATTTGTATATTATTTTTAGTAGAAAGGTTTTTATAGAATTTTAGATATGACTTGTTATGGGGTTACTGTTGATTATTATTCTGGTTTTTCTTGCATTTATAGTTGTATACCTTTATCAGGCTCAGAATCTTCATGGACCGTTTATTAATTTTTTGATAGCTGTTTCAATCCTTCTTATTATTATTTCTTTGGCGATTGTTTACGTTGATTCTTCTGCTGATTTGACTTCTTTCGATGGAGTTATAGGTTTTATTAAAGCTTATTTTAGTTGGCTTGGATCAATAATGGGCAATGGTGCTAAAATTGCAGGATATGTTGTGAATCAAGATTGGGGTGTTAACGACACTATAGGATAGGCAACATGAAGCTCAGTTTAATCGTTATTAAATTCTTGTTTATAGGTGCATTGTTTATAGTAAGTACGCAGAATCTTTACCTTTCAGATTCTGATGATTTTGATAAGTTTGTTGGAATTTATACTAGTTGGCTTTCAAATTTGTTTGATAATGCTAAGGCTATTACTGGGTATGTTGTAAAGTCAGAATGGCTTCCTAATGATTCTACTGATATAGGTTCTAAAGTTCTTAGAAACTCTGGACTTTTTGGAGATAGTTAGCTGCACAATCTTTTTATATGATTGAATTTTTTAGGAGTTAGGCCACTATAGCTCAGCCGGTAGAGTGCTACATTGGTATTATATGAAATCAAGGTCCTAGAGAGTTTTACTCTCTGGAACTCCAACTCAAAACGAGATTGAAGTTTTCCATAATAGGTCACCTTCCTTTGATATAGTGAATATGTAGAGGTCCCGGGTTCGATTCCCGGTAGTGGCTTTATTCTTTATACGAAAGAATAAATAGTTTGGGATTTTAAGTTTTAAATGAGGAAAGGATTTGAAACATATGCATTGATAATTTTAGTTTTGATTTTGATAGTTTTTGCAGGACTCTTTTTTAAATTGAATTATGGGGAGAAAGACAAACAAAATAGAGGGACTGAATTATCTGATAGATTTGGGGAGAACGGTACTTTTGTTCAAGAAGGATGCAAGAGGGTTAGGAATAATTTGACTTTTTCGATAGATTACCTCAATCCTAAACTTGGAGAAATTGATGATGATTACTATCATTATGATGTTGCAGTTACTAATGAGGAAGATCGGGAGTTAAATCTTACAATAAAACTTATTGTTAATCCTAAAATAGCTGGAAAATGTATTGAAGAGTCTGAGACGAGTTCTCCATTCGTGCCTTTAGTTGTGAAGCCGTACTATACTATTAGGCAGAGATTTTTAGTTATGAAAATAGATGATATTGAAAAAGATGCAGCATGTGCATCTGTTGAAGTGGGACAGGATAAGTTTAGATTGGAATGTTGATTTAGTTAATTATATAAAGCAAGTTTTTGTGAGGGAGCTATGAGCATTGAATTTAAAGAGTTAGAAGAGGAATATGCAAAATATGAGAAAAAGTATAAGTTACCTAGTTTTAAAGAGTTGAATAATGATTTTGAAATTGATAAGCTTGATAAGATAAGTGGTAATTTTGTTAAGTCTATTAGAAAGACCATGATGGATAAAATTGTAAATACTCTTGGGTTTTTGGAGATGATGTTAAATCCTATGAATGCTCCTCGGATGTATGCTGTTTATTTGAATACAATGGGCCAGGATGATAGAAATAAGATTAACAAGATGTATGGTGTTTTAGCAGGTTTGATTGTGGATTCTCTTGATTTGGAGATAGAATATGATGAGAAAGAAGAATCAGAAGTTATTAAGAAGATTTTTGGTTCTTGGAAGGATATCAAAGGAGATTTGAAGCAAATTCTTAAGAATATGAGAAATCCTAAGGAATTTCAAAAGAAGGAAAAGAATTATTTTGGTTGATTACATAAATATTTATTAAGGATCTTGTTCACTAATTTTTATGGTATTAGGAGAGAGAGGACATATTGGCGAAACAGATGTTATTGGTCCTAGCACTGGAGCAGTTGGATGGTTGCTTGAAAAACTTTCTGATTGGAAATCTGAATTGCCAGAGGATCCGACTAAAAGAGAACGACTTTTATATGTTGTAGGCCTTCCTTATGATTTAGATACATCAACGATGGATTTTGTTCATGCTAGGCATCTTACTTCACTTTTGGCTTCGGAGTTTATTAAACGTCAAGTTACTCTAAGTAATTCTAAACAATATCTTGATGCCGTGATAGAAAAAGGGTACGATTGGAGAGATCATGAAGATATTCATTTTATAACAGAAGAGGGAATATACCCTCAAATATCGTTGTATCTGGATGCTTTAGCAAGAGAAAGAGATCTCACTCTAAGAGATTAAAAATTTCTTCTAAACTGATTTCCAAAACGGAAAGAGGCATCTTAACATTCCATTGATTTAATGTGTGAGGATGAACTTCTCCGATGTATCCAATAGGTTTGTTGTTTAATAGGACTGAGGCTGTTCTTCCAGGAATTAGTGATTGATGTTCGGATTCTTTTATTTCTAACTTAATAGATAAAGAAGAAGCGAAATAGTCGAGAATTTTCTTTAAATCTGTGAAGTTACTTGGAGAAGAAGCAATTAACAAATTAGTGGATTCAGAAAGGCCTGTTTCGGTTTTTTCGTCATGGGAGAATATAGTTCCCAATTCAAATATGTTTTGAGGGTATTCATTGTCTTTGTTTTCAGCAAGAATTCTTAAGGCTGGGATTAAGAGGTTGGGGCGAAGAATTTTGTATTCTGTTTTGGAATCCTCTAGTGCAATCACAGATTTCAGTTTGTAGAGTCTGGATTCAGAGGCCTTTATTAAATGATATGAGGAAATTTCAATTAATTCAAGACCTATTAGGATTTCTCTGATCTTTGATTCTATTTTACTTTGCTGAGACTCAGAAGCAACTGTTGCAACATTAGGAATTGAAGGCACAAGGTTGTCATATCCATAAGCTATAGCAATGTCTTCTGTGATATCTACAGGATGTAAGATATCTGTTCTCCAGGCAGGAATTTGGACTATGGAGTTTTTGTAATCATATCCCATTTTTGGAAGGAGCTTGGAAAGGTCCGATTCTTTTAGATCTAAACCGAGAAGTTTGTTAATGTCTGGAAGAGAGATTTTTATTTTCTCAGTAGAGAGATCTGGTGTGACAAGCTTTTTACTTCCATAATGAAGATTCATTGAATATACTTTCCCCCCTAGATCAGAGAGAGTTGTAACAATTATATTAAGTGTTTTTTGTAGTACTTGTTGATCCCAACCGGAGCATTCTATAAATACGGAATCAGTAGACTCAGTGATTTTTCCTGTATCATGAGAGTTTATAATTGGAGGCATTGAGAGGATTTTGTTGTTTGCATCTACGAAAACAGGATATTTGTCTTTATCTTCAAGAAGATGGGCATATTCTCTCCCAGCAGGATGTTTTTGTAGTATTTGTTGCCCGGAGAGTTCCCTTTCTGATTCTAAGGGAATAAAATGTATTTTACTAGGGGGGAGAGCAAGGTATTTTATGGGGAGTTTGATTTTTTCTAGGGGATAAATACCAATTGCGAGTTTTTTCCTATTTCTTCCTACAGTGCTGTGGAGTTTTTCTTGAAGATCTACAATTTCCTTTATTGATTCATCATTGAATTTAAGATTTTTAACAATTGCACAAGCTGTGAAGGGACGTACGGGTTTTACAGAAGGGGAAATAGTAACTTTATATTTTTTTTCTGGAGGGTTAATTTTATATCCCTTAAGGCCAGGAGATTTACCTATAAATGCTTTGAATGCGCGAAGAAAGCCTTGCATACTTAATAGGTCAGGCCTGTTAGGGAATATTTCTAGTTCAATTTCGGAATCAGATAAGGATTCCAATGGAGTTCCGAATAGGGGAATTAGAGATTCCATTTCTTTTGTTATCTTGCTTCCTAAAGAAGATTCGAATTCTTTTCTTGGAAATTTTACGTTTGCCATTTTATTTTATAAATGCCCTCTTTTCTCTGAGAGATTTTAGATTGTTTTGATAAAATTCTCTGAAGTCTTTGATTTTGTAGTAATCCATGAGAATTCTATCGAATCCTTGTCCCCAAGCTAGCACGGGAATTGCTTTCCCAAGTAGAGGGATTGTTAATTCTGGACGGAAGATCCCAGCCCCGCCTAGTTCAAGCCAGACTTTTTTTTCAGGATGATAGACGGAGACTTCTACACTTGGCTCTGTGTAAGGGAAATAAGCGGGAGCGAAACGAATTTTTTCGAAGCCCATCTTTTTATAGAATTCTTGTAAGTACCCCAATAAGTCACGGAAAGAGACAGATTCGGAGACTACGATTCCTTCTGTCTGGAGAAATTCAAATCCATGAGACCAGTCGACAGTTTCATTTCGTAAGACTTTTCCTATAGAGAAGAATTTTGCAGGAAGATCCTTTTTTATGTCTAGGGAAGACAGGGTTTGAGCTGAAAGGCAAGTAGTATGTGTTCTTAAGACAACTGAAGATGCTTCTTCTGGATCCCAAGAGTATTGCCATCCTTTACTGTCTTTGACGCCGGATTCATGGGCTTGTTTGACTGCTTTTACAAGATTTTTATCTTTCGGAAGTTGGCCCTTTATGTCTTTAATATAGAATGTATCTTGTAAATCTCTTACGGGATGATCTTGAGCAGTGAATAAGGCATCGAAGTTCCAAAAACTTGTTTGTACTAAACTTCCTTGCATCTCTTTGAATCCGAGATCAAGCCAGATACGTTTTCCGTATTCAATTCCTTGATTTACGAAATGCTTTTTTCCTCCATATATTTTTGGGCCTGTAGAAGAAAGATCATAAGATCTAAATCTCTTTGATTTTTGAGAATTCCAAGATTTTATCAGTTTTGGAGTCACAGACTCTATTAGGTCTGTTTGGAGAGGAGTACTTGCTATTTGTTTTCCTAAGTCTGTGGTTGAGAAAGAGACTATGGTTTTTTTGTTTATTTCAATTATATCTTTTCTTTTTTGAAGATTTTGAAGAGCTAAGAGTTGCTCATCTTTTATTTTTGATTCTTCTATTGGCAAGAGTTCTAAAAGAGCTTCTTCAATTGTATTTTTTGTTAGTTCTTCTTTTTTTGCTTGTAATGATATTTTTCCGTTATCTAATGAGATAAGGGCTTTTGATTTTAGAACACCCAAGGAGACTTTGAATTCGTTGTCACTTAGTTTGGAAAGCTTTTTTGCTTCTTGTATAGGGAGATGGTTTTTTTCTTCTAATAGGAGTATCAGACGACGTTCTGGGAGATGATTCTTTTTATAATAAACTCCGTTTGTTCCTAAATCTATGACGGATTTTGTTGTTTTTGAAAATATTATAAGACCTTTGTTAGATAGAAATTGAAGGGCTCTTAAAACAGAAGTAGAGTCTAAGCCAGATTTTTCAATTATTTCAGGGATAGGGGAATTTAGGTGAGGTATTATGGATCTTTCTATGGGGGAAAGAGATTCAATGATTTTTTGTATATTTTCTTTTTCAGGCATTTTATTTGTAAAGAAGCCAGGATTAAAAACTTAATGGCTGATTGCTTTTTGCGTTGAGAAATTGAAATTTTGCTTTGTGTTTCCTTACTAGTTTTATAATCCTAAGGAATTTTTCCATTTCTATGGCTTTTTCTTTTTTGGAAAGATTTCTTAGGGCGGAGATATCGTAGGATATAGTGATTTTATTCTTTGCAGCCGCTTTTGCTGAGACACGATCAAGTCCAGAATCAATCATTCTTAGTGTTCTTCGCGTTTTTATTTTCGTGTTTGGGAAAATTATTGTGGAAAACTTACCGTATTCTATTACGGCGCGATTGAATGCATGATCTTGTGAGAGAATCTCTATGTTTTCAGATTTCGAGTTTTTTATTAACTGCTTTGCTTTGGAGGCATTAGGTTCTGTTATCATTTTAACCTTCTATTAGAGTACCTTTGAATTTCTTCCCTTTAAGTATTTTCTTTAATTGTTTTAAATCATGGCCTGAGATGATATATGTTGGGATTTTGTTTTTATAAATTAGTTTAGCTGCTGATTGATCTAATACAAAGTGTTGGCCTGCTTGAAATTTTATTTTTGAAGTCATAGAGTCAAAATCTTTCCAACTGATTTTTTTGATAAATTTTGCTTTTTTGTTTGCCTTTGGATTGCTCGTGTAAAGTCCGGAGACGTTTGTTAGATTTATGAAGTCTGTTTTTAAGAAATTGGCTAGTTTGGCTCCACTTCCATCTGTTGTTTCTTTTGGGGCAAATCTTAGGGCTCCGCAGAAAACAACGTTATTCTTTTTTAGGTTGTTGGAGACGGTTTTCATGCTTAGAGGCAAGACATCGTTTGCTTCATTAGGTCCGAAGAATTGCATCATGAATTTAGCGTTCATTCTTGTTGCAGCTATTCCTGCTGCTGCTTGTTCTCTTGGAGATTTCCCTTCTTTTTTTAATGGAGCAATGTATTTTCTTGCTGTTGCTCCGCCTCCTGTGACAACTACAAATTTATGTGTTTTATATAGGGAACGAAGAACAGATCTAAATTTTTCTATATATTTGTGATCTACTTCATTAGGGATTATTAAAGAGCCCCCGAGAGATAGAACGATGAGCTTTTTCATTATTATCTTAGTAGAAGTTGCTTAATAAAAGTTATTAATGTAAGATTGAGTAGTGAATTTTTATATGTCCTTCAGTATATAAATGGTTTTTAAGCTATAAAGAGGGAGAAAGTTATGGTCAAGAATACTAATGAAGATGTTATGGCTCGTGTTTTTAATAGGGCAGAACGGGAAGATAAATATTCTGGAAGGCTTTCTTATGATGAGGTATTTTCAAGCCAATTAACTTTGAATGGAAAATATCGTTTGTCAATAGACCCTGAACAAGTAGATAGGGTTCCTAAGGAAGGGTTGTTAGATGTAGTAATATATAGTAATGAAGGAGATGCTTCTCAGCTTGCTAATTATTTGTCTTTGGCTTTGGATGAAACAAGAAGAGAGCCATTGCCATTAGCTTCTGTTTTGAATTCAAGAAGTGTTAAAGCAGAAGGCGGCGAAACCATTCTTAGTCTTGATCTTGATAGAAGTTTTTTTAAGAAAACTAAGCAGACAAAATTTTCTTCAAGAGCTGTTGTTGCTTCCTCTATTTACCTTGATGCTATTCGTTTGATTATTGATACAATCGATAAGTTTTATGATTCTAATTAGTTATTTGAATATTTTATCGTGATGATCATAATCTAATAGTTTAATTGTCTTGTCATTCTCTAGAATTTCGTAAGTTAAGACAAAGCTCTTTCCTATATGAACTCTCCTTATTCCTGCCATTTCGTTTCTTAGTGGTTTAAACTGATATGGGTTTTCTAGAATGTGATTGATTTTTCTTTTTATAATCTCAGAATGTAATTTATCTTTTTTCTTTATTTTCAAAAATTTCAATCTTAGTTTTTCATCAACCTCTAATTTATAATTCATAATATTTCATCAAGGTTATTCACTCTAATAAATTTTCCTCTTCTTATCTTCTCTAGTTTTTGTAAATATTCTTCTCTGACTTCTTCTTTGTTTTCTACTCTTGATTTCATGAACATCTCTATTTGTTTGCTCATACTGATTCCATTATCTTTGCACAAATGTAAAAATTTTTGATATACTTTCGGATCAACATTAAATGTCTTTACTGCCATGTTGTATAGTATTATATAAGATTATATAAATGTTTCTATTGGTTATTTGAATATTTCTCCGTTTTCTTTGCTCCAGAGTTGAAGATCAAGAACATCTGGTTTTTTGTTTAGAAGTCTGGCATATCTAAGAAAAAGACGTTCAGTTTGCAGATAGTGTTTTTGAGATTTTATTTTGGAGACACGCAGGTTTTTTAATATATGACGATCAAGGATGGCTATTTTGTTTTGAGAAAGGCCGATGTTCCTCAAAAAGTGGCTTGCTTCTTTTAATCCGTATCCATTTACTGTTTTTGAGAGGACCGCTCTTTTATAAGGTATTGATAGTGATTCATCTTCAAGGAGAGGTTTGATTGTTTTGTAAGTTTCTTTTGCTTTGAAGACACGTTTTGCCTTAGTGTTGTGGAATCTTGTTTTTGTTTTTATGATGGATTTTATTTTAGGAAGAGTCCATTCTTTCTTTGTTAATCGGGAAAGTTCAAGGACGGCTTGCCAGCAGCTTTGTGCCTTGCTTTGTGGTGTTAGAAGGCAAAATAAAAATTCTTGATATTTTTGTTTTTCGGAGAGATTTTGAAATTCTTCTAAACGGGCTTTGATCTCTTTTTGCATGAATTAGATAGGGAGAAGGGATTTATAGGTTTTGTTAATTGTTATTCACAGTTGTTTTTAAGGTGTGGTCTGGATTTTTGGCAAAGGCTTTTAAGTTTCTATCAAGTGGTCTTCCTTCTTCATCTAGGAAATGAGTGAGAACGGCTTTTTCTATTAGGTTGGTTTTAATTTTTTGGCCCCCTTTAAGAACATGACAATGGTCTTTCCATTCTTTTTCTGGAATTGATAATGGATCTACAGGCACATACAAAACATTTTCTTCTTTAGATATCCTTTGTAATGCTAAATCATTCGCGTGTGATCCATAATCTTCTAGTCTTCCGGATCCCTTTCTTTTCATGTAAGGATTTCTAGGAATTTGGAAAATTATAACTTCAGATCCGTTTAGTTTTGCCAATCTTACTAGAGTTCTTGCGTAATCTTCAAAGGCACTAGTGTCTCTGGCTTTTTCTTCTGCTTCAGTTTCTCCCCCATATCCTTCAATTGTTCTTCTTTTTCCTTCTTCTATTGCTTTTTCCCTTTTCTCCATCATTTCTGTTAGTTGTTCATTACTTTTAGGCAACCACCAACGATAAAATGGTTGAACAAAGTTTTTTGTGCCCCAATGATTTAATAGGAGGGTTTCCCCGTATCTTGGTGTTTCGTTTAGTTCTATGGTAAGATTAGCTTCAGATGTTGCGAGACTTACTCTTGCTTCAGCGTCGTTCATTCCTACTTTGAGAATTACCAAATCTGCGTTAAACTTTTGATGAAACTTTATGTATTCTAAGAGAGTTGTCTTCATAACTGCTCCTCCATGTCCCATGTTCATTGCTAAGTAATCTTTATTCGGGAATCTTTTGAATAGGCTTTCTTGTAATTGAATAGGCCAAGTTTCATGCATCTCCACGAATTCTCCTAGTGTTGTGGATTCTCCAACGCAAGCTATTCTATATTGTCCTTCTGGGGGTATCACATCGTAATTATCAGGATTTCTGTGTCCCCATCTGTTTTTTACTTTTATTGGGCCTCCCATTCTTTCCTGGGATCTCATGTAAGATGCTTGTTTAGTTTCTTGTCTTACTCTCTCGTTATAAGTACTTAATTGAAAGGTCATTTGTTTTCCTATGTCTCTTGCAGGCAAAATGTGGTCCCACCAAACTCCAAGAGTTCCGTTTGCGGCTGCGAGAGCTCCTGCTCCTACTACTGCTGAAAAAGCGATTTTTTTTGCTAGGCTTAGTTTTCTTCTTGCCATTTTTACTACTGAAATGGATAAAAATTAAGGTATTTAAGATTAATTGTTGTGGAGAAAAGAGTTTTAGTTGTTTGATACTGTTGTCTCTAAGGGTTGATTTTGATTATAGTGTAGAAAGAGCGAAGTTGTATGTTTCAAGACTTAATAGATTTGAAGGAGTTGATTTGGTGCTATTTGGAGATTCTAAGAAAGTTGGAAGTGTTAGTTTGGAAGAGCTAAAAGAGTATGTTGGTGCTGTTTCTGAGAAAAAAGGTTAATAATTTTTGTAGAACAACCTTTAAATAGGTATTTTTGCTTGTTTGGGTAGTAAAAAAGAGGATTTGAGTAGTTACTCTACATGGTTCATAAAAGATTTGTAAGGAAAAACGGTAAATTGCATGGGCCCTATTATTATGAATCTTATAGGGAAGGGGACAAGGTTAAGAAACGATATATCGGAAAGAAATTGAGTTTGGGTTTGAAGAAAACTGTTGTTGCTAGTTTGTTAATTTTATTCTTGACTGTAGTTTTTGCTTCTGTTGTTTTTGGAGAGGGAATAAATGGAGTATCTAGTTCAAATTCTTTATTTGAGGATGAATGGTCGATGTTTGGGAGACATTTGAATCACAGCAGTTATACGAATTCAAGTACTCCCGAAAATATCAGCGCCACTGATACTCTTGCTTATACTGCTAGCGGCGCAATAGCTAGTACACCTATTGTTGTTAATAATTCTATCTACTTTGGATCAAGGGATGATGCATTTTATCAGGTTAACGCGAGTAATGTGAGCCAGTATTTGGCTAACTATACTACTGGAGGGGATATTGATTCTTCTCCAGCTTATGCTGGAGGTTTTGTATATTTTGGAAGCGATGATGAGCACCTTTATCAAGTTAATGCGACAAATGCTAGTCATTTGATTAATAAGTATAATCTTACTGAAAGCCCCGATGGCGCTTCCCCTACTATAGAAGATGGGTATGTTTATATGGCTTCATTTGATGGTCAGGCCTATCAACTTAATGCAACAAATATTAGTGAGTTAATTAATAATTATACTCTTTATACTCCGAATGCTAATCCTGAGGGTTCGAAGTCTTTTATTGTCTCTAATGGGAATGCTTATACGGCTATCATAAAGGATGTAGGCGCTGGATCATCGGTTATTGTGTATCAATTGAATTCAACAAACGTCAGTAATCTCATCAACACTTATTCAATTACGGCAGGGGCTCCTACAACTCTTGGAGATATAGGTCTTTCAGGAGAATCGATTTATTTTGTTGAAGAATCTGTTTTGTATCAATTAAATTCTACAAATGTAAGTAGAGCCATAACTGCTATAAACTTTGGTTTTAATTCTCTTGCTCCTGCAATAAGAGGGAATTCAGTTTTCGCCCTTGCTTCTGATAGGCTTTATCAACTTAATGCAACAAACGTAAGTACAATTATTGCGAATATTTCCTCTCCTATTACAAATACTGTTGCTAAATTTTCTGCAGTCAATGATGATTATCTATTTATATCTTCAAATAATCCCGCAGGACTTTATCAGTTTAATGCCACAAATCTGACAAGCGGGGTTGCATTTGTATCGATAACAGATCTTAGGTCTTCTCCAATTATTGTTGGAGGCTCTGTTTATGTTGGAGGAGGAGATAATAAATTACATCATTATGGGAATTTGTCCTTGGCCGCTGATACAACCGACAGCACTGGGCCTGTGATAACAATAAACTTCCCCGGGAATGTGAGCTATGGAAGTGCGAATTTGTCGCTGGATTGGAATATAACTATAAATGAGAATGGAACTGCTTCTTATAGTTTTGATAATGGTTTGAATAATTTCTCTATGAGTGGAAATGAGAGCACATTCTTTGGAGAGATGCACAACGCTACAAACGCTACAATGGCGGAGGGGCAGTGGACATTTTATGCTTATGTTAATGATACAAGTGCAAATGCGAATTATACAGAGAATGTGACTTTTGTTTATGATGCAACAACACCTAATGTTACAATAAATTCTCCTGTTGCTTCAACGACATATACATCGAGTACTGTTGATATTAATATTACTCTTGAGGATGGGGATGGGGGAGCTTGTGTTTATAGTATTGATGCTGGATTGACGAATGGTACTTTAGAAGATAATGGGAAGGTTGATTTTACTATTGCAAGAACTGGAAATGCGAATGCGGATTTTGTTTTATGGGCTTATTGTAATGATTATGCTGGGAATAGGAACTTTACGACGAATGTTAGTTATACAGTTGCTGTGCCTGCAGCTGTTTCTTCCGGGGGAGGGGGCGGCGGAGGTGGAGGAAGTACAGTTACTAAGAAAGAGGAGAAGAAAGATGAAGCTATAATTCTTGTTGAGGATTGTCAGAGAGATTGTGGAGAATGGAGTACTTGTGATCCTGTTGATAAGGAGAGGACGAGAACCTGTTCTTTAATTGGGAATGCTGAAGGTTGCTCAGGAACTATTGAGGATAGGAATTCTTGTGTTCTTGAAGTTTGTGAGCCTGTATGGGTGTGTGGAGATTGGAGTGAGCCACTTAATGGAAAGATAAAAAGAAAGTGTGTTGATGTTGCTAAGTGTAGTTTGGAAGGGAGTGCGAATAAGAAGATTGGAGGAGGAAATGGGAAAGGAAGTTTGATTAGACAAGCTTTAGTTGCTAATACTAAGATACATGATGTTGAGGCTGGAAGATTGGGAGGATTTGAAACATCACAAGTTTTGGATTTGGTGAGTCCTGCTGTGGGAGAAAGTGGGTATGGTGGAGGTGGAGGAGAGAGTGGAGATCCTGTGTGTGGAAATGGTGATTTGGATTCGGGGGAAAGTTGTGATGATGGGAATTTGATTAATGGGGATGGTTGTTCTGTATTTTGTGAAGTTGAAAAAGGAGATGAGGGATGTAATATAGGACAAGTTGAAGAATGTTCAGGAGGATTTTTGGGATTTGGAGAGAAATGTGCATGTGTTCCTAATGATGATGGGATCATATGTTCTACTGTTTATGCTCCTGTTTGTGGAACTGATGGAGTTACTTATGGGAATCAGTGTAAGATTAAGAAGGCGTGGGAGTCTGGGAAAGATATTGATATTGCTTATAATGGGGAATGTGTTCCAGATGGAGAAGAATGTGATATTGGTTTTGTCGAAGAATGTACTGGAGGATTCTTTGGAATAGGAGAGACTTGTAAATGTGTTCTTGATGATGATGGTGGAGGAGATGATGGATGTTCTGGAGGAAGTGTTTGTATGTCAAAATTTGCTTGTACTGAAGAAGGAGGAATAGGCCCTGGAACATATGATTGTAATAATGGACAGGGTGTTTGTTGTACTCTTCCTGATGATGGTGGAGGGGATGATGAAGATAAGTGTGTTGAGATGAAGATAGTTTGTGCTGATCCTGATCCTGAAAATGAGGGATGTAATTATATTAATCCAGAATATGATGAAAATAGTTGTTTGACGGATTGTGGGGAAATTTGGTGTCCTGAACCAGGGCAGGTTTGTACTCCTCAGCAGATTACTGATGGGTGTACAGAGAAAGAGAAGTTTAGTTTGATAAACTTCTTTACAAGAGAATCTGAAAAGTATTGTGATTGTTCTGACATTGAGGATCCTAAAGATCCAGTATGTGGGAATGGAATTTTAGAAGAAAATGAAGGATGTGACGCAGGGCCACTTAACGGGGTTGGTTGTACTCCAGAGTATAGGAGGGAATGTAGTTATTGTAGTTTTGAGTGTAAGCAAGCAACGTTTGGAGGGGGAAGTTGTGGAGATGGGAATATTGATTATCCTGATGAAGATTGTGATGCTGGAACATTTTCTCTTTTCTCTCAAGATTGTACCGGAGATTGTAAATTTAGAAGTAGAATTGATGAAGATAGGAAAAAGTGTGAGGATAAAGGAGGAATTTATTCTTGTTCTGGAGGATTCTTTATAGATTGTCAGTGTATTCTTCCAAAGGAGAAGTGTGGGAATGGACAGTGTGAAGAAGCTTTAGGAGAGACAGCTGAGAATTGTGCTGTAGATTGTTTTGCGTGTCCGGTAATTATTGATGTTGGTTGTTCAAGTGGTCGGGAAAGTTATGAAATAATTGATGAAGATACTGGTTGTGTTATAGGATATGAGTGTAGAGAAATAGATTCTTGTAAAACTAATTTAGAATGTAATGATGGAAATTCTTGTACAAGTGATAGATGTGATTCTGTTGAAGGATGTGTTAATACTCTTAAACCTAATGGAAATGCATGTAATGATGGAAATTCTTGTACGAGGTTTGATTCTTGTTCAGATGTAGGAATTTGCCAAGGTACGGAGAAGGAGTGTGCAGAAGGAGAGATTTGCGAGCTTGATACAGGATTATGTGTTTCTGATGATAGAGATTCTTGTATTTTAGATAGTGAATGTACAGAAGGGGAAGAATGTAATGAAGGATATTGTGAGACTATTCCTGTGGAGATATGTGATGATGGAATTGATAATGATTCTGATGGTTTGATTGATTTAGAAGATGGAGATTGTGTTGTTGCTTGTCCTAATGTAGAAGATCCTGTTTGTGGAGTTGATGGGGAAACCTATGGGAATAGTTGTTTGGCTGAAAAGACAGAGATTGAGATTGATTATGATGGAGTGTGTGATGATCTTGATGGACATGAATGTACTGAAGAAGATTATGCTTTATATGGAGAAGAGGGATGTAGAGATGAAGAGCAGGAAGTTAGTTGTGATCAAGGCTTCCCAATAACTTGTGATCCTATTGAGGGAGAAAGCTGTGATCCACTAGGAAATAGTAATAGTATTTTATCTGTAGATTATGATCCTACGGAAGGAAGAAGAGCAACAGCTTATTGCTATAATGATAGATGTGATTATGGGCAATATGAATATGATTCATGTACTTTAGTTCAAGAGCCTGAATGTGGGAATGACATTTGCGAGGAGTTATTGGGAGAGAATGATGTAAATAGTGAGTATTATTGTTCTGCTGATTGTAAAACTGAATGTCCTCCTGTCGCAATTCCTGCTTGTGCAGAAGGAGAAGAGTTGGTTAGTTTGGGAGATGATGAGAATGGGTGTAGTTTAGGATCTGAATGTGTATCACAATGTCCTGTTGTTAATGATATTGGATGTTCTGTTGATCAAGAGAGGATTGAGATAGTTGATGAAGTTACAGAGTGTGTTGTAAGATATGAGTGTAGAATTTTGCCTCCAGAATGTGGGAATGGAAATGTCGATTCTGGAGAAGAATGTGATGATGGAAATAGTATCAATACTGATAGTTGTATTGTAGGAGAGGGAGAATGTGTTAATGCAGAATGCGGAGATGGGTTTATTGAATTTGGAGTTGAGGAGTGTGATGATGGGAATTTAGTAAATGGAGATGGGTGTAATTCTGAATGTCAGCCAGAAGCTGCTTGTAGTCCTCTTTATTGTGAGGCTCTTGCTGAAGGATGTGGATATATTAATCCTGTAATTGATGAGACTGGCTGTATGACAAGTTGTGGAACTTTGGAATGTACCTTTGTTTGCGGAAATAAGGAGTGTGAGGAAGATTTAGGAGAGGCATTTGATAATTGTGCTGCTGATTGTCCTTTAGTTTGTGCCCAGGCAGAGCCTTCTTGTTCTGGAGGAGATCCTATTATTAATAGTATTGATGGGAATTCTTGTGTTCTAGACTATACTTGTTGTGGAAATGATGTTTGCGAATCAGAAGAAGGAGAGACTTCAGATAATTGTGCTTCTGATTGTAGAATAGGTTTTTCATGTGATCTTGTTGATGAGCCTGCTTGTAGTGGGGATTTAATTATTTCAGAAATTGATGAGAATGGATGTACATTGGAATACAATTGTTGTGGAGATAGTATTTGTGGCAGTGGAGAGAGTTTAGATAATTGTGCAATTGACTGTGAAGTTATTGATGATGGAACTGATGATGATGGAACCATTGATGATGATTTGGATGATGATGGTATTCCGAATGATGAAGATGATGATTTAGACGGAGATGGAATTGACAATGATGAAGATGATGACATGGATGGAGATGGAATTCCAAACGAAGATGATTCAGACGATGATTCAGATGGAGTTTTAGATTATGGAGAAGAAGTTGATGATGATAGAGATGATGATGGTATTTCGAATGATGAAGATGATGACATGGATGGAGACGGAATTGACAATGAAAATGACACTGATACTGATGGAGATGGTGTCGACAATGGAGATGATGGGGATGTCGATAATGATGGAGTTTTGAATGGAGATGATGAAGATGTGGATGGAGACGGAATCGATAATGAGAATGATAGCGATATAGATGGAGATGGAATCGATAATGATGATGATTTAGATTCAGATGGTGATTCTATTATAGATCCTGAGCAGACTGTTCTTCCCCCTGTTGTTACTGTTACAGGGCCTCCTGGACCTGGAGGAGGAGGAGGCGGTGGCGGAAGTAGAGCCACGATTAGAGATAGAAAGACAGGATTAACCGGAGCTGTGATAGATATAGATTCTTGGAAGGAAGATGGAGAATTAGATATTAGTTTTGTTCAATCAGATTCAATTTATCCTGAGAGTTGTTCTAATGCCGTTTTAGATGAAACTGAGGAAAGTGTTGATTGTGGAGGAGATTGTAAGGGTTGTGTATTAGATAAGAGAACTTCTCCTTTGAGTTTCTTGATTGACATAGATTTGATTTCAGACTTTGGATTATGGGCAGCCTTACTTTTAACTGTAGTTGTTATTTTCTGGAGATTAAATGAGCAGTTTTCGATTTTTAAGTTTGGACATAGTATTGATAAAGAAAAGATTTTGAAGAGATTAGGTAGACAGTTTCGTGAATCGATAGATTAGAATATAATTTTACAAATAGATTAAAAAGGAGCTCTTTTTTGAATTATGAATCTTGTTCCTACGAGATCTGAAATAACTGCAGTCACTAATAGATTTCCAAGAACTGCTTTGAATATTCCTGGAATGATGGGAACTTTTGTTCTTTGAGAGATGTGTTGTATTGTTTCATCTATTTGTATTTCTGATAGAACGATTGGAGATACTTGAATTTGTCCTGAGCGGTTTATCAAAATGTGTTTTCCAGGGCCTGGACATTCTAGACCTACTGTTGATGGATCTCTCAATAGTAAAGTAATCCTTTGTATAGGCTCTTGTATGGAAAGGGTTTGCATTTGAGGCATGTTTGGAATAAGGGGAAGGGGAGGGAGTTCGGGAAGATCAGGGAGATTTGGCAAAGGAACTACTTTCTCAAATTCCTTTACTTTTTGATTTGTTTTTTTATGTTCTTTATAGTTGGAAATAACGATTTCTTCAGGGAATTTAACTTCAGGAAGAGGTTTATAATTGGAAGCTAAAGACTTTACAAATTGAATTATGAATATTTTTCTAATATCTCTTTTTTTTATCATGGTTAGAATCTTGGAAGGGGGCGGCCAGTAGGAGGGACAGAGGCTGATTCAGCATATTCATTATGTGTTTGTTCAGGGGAGCCGTAAACTCTTTCTTTTATTTTTCCTTCCATTAAAGAAAGTCCTTTTGCGATTGTCTTGTTCTGTTCTAAGAGTTTGTCAATTTTGTCCAAGAATTCTTTGTCTTTTTCGGTTGATTTTATTGCTGGGTGAGAAGCGAAAGATCTTGCTGCTGATTCAAATAGTTTTAATAGTGAGGATATTTCGGAAGCAAGTTTATCAAATTTTCCTGCTAGATCTGTATGTACTTTTTGTAATTCTACTAAATTAGAAGCTATTTCTCTTGTTATATTCTCAGGGGCTTTTCTTTTTACAGAAGTTTTTTTCCTTTTAGTTGTGGATTTCTTTGTCCTCTTTTTTGGCATATTTTAGATAAGTGAAAGAGTTTTATAAACCTTTTTAAATGGGGATTTTGTAAGAAGTGTAGGGTGCGTAGTATATCGTACCCTTGAAAGTGGTAAGGGGAATTTATATACGCTAAGGTTTTCAATTAGTAATGAAATGGACTGATAGAGATATTAAATACTTAGTCAATAATTATTCAAAAAGAGTACATGTTGACGATATTTGTTTATATTTGAAAAGGGGTAGAAGATCTGTTCAACATAAGGCTGTGAGATTGGGTGTTGGCAGAAAAGGGATGTTAGTGAAGAGGATGGGAGATGTAACTCCTCGTGAAATCATTGATAAAAGATATTATCTAAAGAATAAGTCTAAAGTTCATCGAAGGAGAATGGATCGGCGTTGGAGAATAAAATTGAAGTTAGTCAAATTGATGGGAGGGAAATGTAGCCTTTGTGGATATAATCGGTGCGTTCCGGCATTGGAGTTCCACCATAAAACAAAAGAAAAAGATGCCAGTATTGCAGAATTGATTAAGAATACTTCCGAACAAAATGTTTTAAAAGAGGTAAAACGCTGTGTATTGGTGTGTGCTAATTGTCATAGAGAGTTGCACCAGAAGGATCCGTAGTTAAATGGTATAATACCTGCCTCCAGCGCCTTTAAGCGGAGAGCCAGCAGAAGTCGGGAGTTCGATTCTCTCCGGGTCCATTGCTAATCTAAGTATTCAACAGGAGTTCCTGTTCCTGCATGTGATTGATAATGTACAATTGCATCTGCCCCTAATAGTGCTGCTTCGGCTTTAATGAAGATACTACCGCCTGCAATGTATTTTTCTGACTGTTTTGTGTCTACTGCTTTTAGAGATCTTCCAGTTATTCTTTCTACTTCGTCGATTGATCCTTGATGAACTTCTATAGGGGCGGCTAGTTCTTCTATTTGAATCATGTTTGCATGGTATATTCTACTTTCTATATCAAAGAATTCTTTTGTTTTTTTAGCTCTTTGTGAAACAGAGGGCCTTAGGTTGTGAAGGAGAAAGGGAACTCCGATTCCAACAATGGAAAAGAAAGCGGAGAGTCCAAGCGTAGATTTGTAATCTTGTTTCATTAAGAAGGTATCTTCTTCTATGAGGTCTCCGGAATCATAGAATGTTGCTATATATCCTTCTTTACCTTCACCGGTGTGATACCTTGAACCGACGTAGATATTATTTTGAAGAATTCCTATAGTTGTTGTTGGATCATACAAAGTACCTTTATCTTTCTTACTAGTAATTTCCTTTATTTTTTTAACTTCTTTTACTCTTTCAACTATCTTTTCAGATGTATTTCTTTCTAAAAGTCTCCATTGAAGATCTGCAGGTATTCCCATATTTTTTTTTGTAGGAGGTGATTCTTAAATGTTTGTATTTGATAGAATTAGAGCTTCTTAAGAATTTTAATTTCGTCCCAGCTTATACTGGAGCCTTTAAATTTGGTTGCGTAAATTGTTGCTTCTAGAGCTCTTGAATCTTTGATTTTGAGAAGGTCTTTTTTGTGGGCTGCATAAACAATTTCTGGAGAACGGATGAATTTGAATTTTTCAAATTTTGAAAAATCTTTTGAAGAAAAATGAACTCGAAAATGCATTTTTCTAGAAATTATTTTTTCTAGTTCTTGAGGGGCTTCTGAAAGGAGGCGCGTTGTTCTTTCATCGATAGCGATGATATTTTCTATGTTTTTTTTATTTAGAATTTCAGATAAAGCTAAACATGAGATTTCTGCTTCACTTACAATTTTTATTTTCTTCTTTTTATTTTCTAATAGATTATTTGCAGATTTCATCAAGTCAAAAGTTTTTTTATTTAAGTCAGATTCATTGATATTAAGAGAAGAAGGGAGTTCGAGAACTTTGTTATCTATAAGGCGTTGAATTCTTAAAGCTTCTAGTTCAAATCTTTGTATCTTTATAGGACGATCAAGAACTTCGGTCTTGACATCCTTTGTTATAATAAATTTTCCGTCAAAATTTTTCTTGAGTTCTTCAAGAATGTATAGGAGTCCGTTCATTGAAAAATTGATTAAAGGTCCGGAGTCAAAGATTAAGACTTTCATTTAAGAGAAAAATTGCAAAGCAATCTTTGCCCTCTTTTCAATTGTTATTTTTTCTTTTTGTTTTATCTCTGTTTTTGTACCGAGATATTCTGCAATTTCCCATTGACTTAGTCCTAGAAGATGTGCGGTTTGTTCTGAGGAGATTCCGTGCTCGTATAACTTAGAAGCCTTATTTATGGAGGATTTTCTTAAAACTTCTTTTATATAATCCTTTAGAGATCCTGCAGTTTGTTCTAAGAGTTTTCTTGTTTGTAGTATATATTTTTCATAGGCTTCGTGTTTGTTTTTTTTGAGAGCGTCTATTGCAAGGTTGAATAAGTCAATGGCTTTTTTTTCAAATTTGTCCCAGTCTATCATTTTTTTATAATCTTCACGTTCAATTATCTTTGAAAGAGCATAGATTAAGACAGCAGAAGTTGTTGTTCCTGAATCTTGGTATGTGCATGAAGAATGAATTGTTTTATCAGAAAGAGATTTGAGAGCGGGAGCATCTTTCTTTTTTAGAGCTTTAATTGTTTTTTCTAATACAAATGCAGCATTTTCACATTCCTCTTTTGGTAATTTCATGATTATGAATGTTAAAGATATTATATAAAGATTCCTTTAGAATCTTTATGAGCATACAGTTATGTTTTTATACTTTAATAATCTAACAAACTTATGGAAGTGCTTTTGGATACTAATTTTATAATTTCCTGTATTAAGAGGAAAATTAACTTTATCGAGGAGCTTGGGAATTTAGGATTTAGGATTAAAATTCCTTTAGGGGTTTCTCAAGAGCTTAAGGATTTGAAGAAAGATAGTAAAGTTGGGAGAGATGGAAGAGTTGCTATTGAATTAGCTATGCAGATTTTGGATGATAGAAGAGTTAAGAAAACAAGGATTGGGGGAAGAACAGTTGATGAAGGGCTTATTCAGAAGGGGAGAGGGGGAGCTTATATTGCCACTTTAGATAGAGCAATAAAAAGAGAAGTGCCGAATAGAGTTGTTATTTTAAGTGCTAAGAATTCTCTTAGTGTAGAAAGAGATTAACAGCGTAGAGCAAGGTTTTTAATCTCTATTTGATATTTGAGTTTTTATGAAGAAAGTTATGTAGTTATTTCTTTTTCTTTGGCTTTTCTGGTTTTTTAGATTCAATTACCTTTTTCCCGCCCATGTATTTTTGAAGAATAGCAGGGATTTTGATGTCTCCATCCCGAGTTTGATTGTTTTCCATTATTGCTACTAGGGCACGAGAAGTTGCTATTGCTGTGTTGTTTAATGTATGTGCAAATACTTTTTGTCCATCTTTATCTACGAATTTGATTCCTAATCGACGAGCTTGTGCTGCTTCCATGTTTGTTACAGAAGTTATTTCGAAGTATTTCTTTTGTCGAGGGGAGAAAGCCTCTAGATCTGCACCTTTCGCTTTAAGATCAGAGAGATCAGCAGAACAAGATTCAAGTTCTCTTATTGGGATTTTCAATTTTTTGAAAAGTTCTTTTGAAAGATTTAAGAGTTCATCATAATATTTGTATGAATCTTCTGGTTTACAAATAACTATCATTTCTTGCTTGTTAAATTGATGCGTTCTAAAAATTCCTTTTTCATCTATTCCATGAGATCCAATTTCCTTTCTAAAGCACATGCTATATCCTGTTATTTTGATAGGGAGCTCTTTTTGATTTAGTGTTCTCCCAATAAACATCCCAATTAAAGGATGTTCTGAAGTTGCAATTAAGTAAAGATCCTCATCTTGTACTTTATAAGACATTTGATCTATTTCCGCTTTTGAATAGACCCCATCGAGGACCTTTTTTCTTATCATTAGGGGTGGCTCTACGTATTCATATCCTTTTGAAGTCATAAAATCACGAGCGTAACTTATTAATGCTTGATTTAGAAGAGCTAAATCACCCTTTATGTAATAAAATCCATTTCCAGAAGTTTCAGCAGAAGTGTCAAAATCTAGAACGCCAAGAGATTCTCCAAGTTCTGCATGACCTTTTATTGGGAATGTTAATTTTTTGGGAACTCCAATTTTTTCTCTTTCTACATTATCTTTATCAGATTTTCCTATTGGAACAGATTCATGAATTATGTTTGGAATTTTTTTCATAATCTCTGATATTTCTGTTTGTAGAGCTTTTGTTTGGGTTTCAAGATATTCTATCTTCTTTGGAATAAGTTTGGCTTTTTTTAATAATTCAGAGGCTTTTTTATTATCTTTAGATTTTTTTGCTTCACTGATTTCTTTGGAGATGGAATTCCTTTCTTGCCTTAATTTATCTGCTTTTGCTTTTAGAGAACGCCATTTGGAGTCAGAGGTCTTTACTTCATCTACTAGGGAAAGCTTTTCATCTTGGAATTTCTTCTTTATATTTTTCTTAACTAAGTCTGGATTTTCACGAATTAGTTTGATATCTATCATATGAATAATAAAAGGAATAGTTATTTAAACCTTATTGGCTTCGTTTTAAAATGGGGGCGACAGAATCTCTTTTTGAAGGGCTTTTTAAGGTTTATCAAAGTATTTTGGGAATCTTTCCTGAAAGTTGGACCTCATTCATTACTTTGATTTTAGCAATGATTTTAGTTGTTATAGTTGCTTTGTTTATATGGTATTTTTATAAAAGCCTAAGTCAAAAGGATCTTATAACTTTAAATTTATATAAATATAATCGCTCTGAGCATCCCACTATTAGTAAGATTTTAGCAGTTATGTTGTATTTTATAGAATACATTTTAGTAATGCCGTTTTTGATTTTGGTGTGGTTTACAGCTCTGGCTTTCATTATCTTAGTTATAGCAGATCAGCAGAGTGTTCAAGGGGTTTTGTTTTTATCAGCTGTTTTGATTGGAGCGATAAGGATTTTGGCTTATGTTCATAAAGAGATTGCTCAAGATTTAGCAAAGTTGTTTCCATTTATTACATTAAGTATATTCTTATTGTCTCCTGGAGCGTTTAATTTGGAAGGGGTTTTTCTGAGGGCTGCTGGGTTAGGAATATTGTTTGATCAGGTTTTCGCTTTCTTTTTTGTTATATTTGTAGTTGAAATTATTTTGAGATTGGGAAGTACAGTAAGATCTTTTTCGAGAAGTGGAGAACCTGGGCCTGTTTAAAAGGTTATCCTTGTTCTTTTTCTCTTATTTTTATCTCTTTCAATTGTTTTTTCTTTAACTCTTGATATCTGTTTGGAGAAGTTTTGAATTTTTCAATTAGCTTTGAGGCATATTCTCCTCCAAGCATATGAGGCAAAAGAACATAGTCGATTCCTGATTGGTATAATCTTTTTGCTTCAGAACCATGTTCTGCAGTTGCTATGAAAAGAGCTTTGGAGTTAACTTCACTTAATCTATCTTTTATTACTATGTTGGAACCTACATCTTGGATTGTAGAAACAACTAATCTTGCTCTTGCCAATCTTAATTCTTTGACAAATTCTTCATCAGATGCATCTCCATAAACTGCGTTTATTCCTCTCTTTAAAAGATTAGATATTACTCTTGGATTGTAATCAACTACTATGAATTTGTAGCCTAGCTTCTTGAATGTATTTACAAGGCTGTAACCTGTTCTATTATATCCAAATAGAACTATTTCTGCAGGAAACTTTGGTTTTGTTTCTATTTCTTCTCTTTTCCCTTCAAATGGATTTAGGATGAAAGATATTCTGTTGAAAATGCCTGTTGAATGGTGAATTCCATAACTACTTATTGTAATTGTTATTAGGGCAACAAGAATTGCTAAACTCATAACTTCTTTTGATAAGTGTCCTAGGCCAAATCCTAATAGAATCAGTATTAAGGAGAATTCAGAAATTTGAGCGAGACTTGATCCTGTTAGAAAGTTAGTACGCTTCTTGTATCCAAAAATTCTCATGAAAGTCATTGTTATTAATGGTTTTCCTATTAAGACAAATGCAGAAATAATTACTGCACTTTTTAAGACAGAAGAGGTTATGGGCTCTGTTAATTGACTTCCGAAGAAAATGAAGAATAGAATTACAAAGAAGTCACGAAGAGGTTTTATTTTTCCTCCAAGTTCTAGAGTATATTTAGACGAAGCAATGGAGATTCCTGCAATTAGTGCCCCGACTTCTAAAGACAAGCCGAGATAATCGAATAGGCTTGCAATTATTAAGGCCCATGCAATTCCAAATAAGAATAGAACTTCTTGGTTTGTCGCTAAATAGTCTAGGAGGCGTTTTACGAAAATTTTAGCGAATAAGAAGATTAAAATTACCAATCCTACAATTTTTCCTATTTGAAATAATATGGTGTTTACGTTTGCGTCTTGCATTATAGGTAGTATTAGTAAGGCTAAGGCGGCAACAAAGTCTTGAATAATTAGAATACCTAAAGCAATTCTTGCATGTAATGTGTCCATTTCTCTTTTGTCAGAAAGGAGTTTAACTACTACAACAGTAGATGAGAATGATATAGCGAATGCAATGTAAAGTGCTGGAATGCTTTGGAATCCTAATCCAATAGCTATGAAGTATCCTGCTAGAACTGTTATGATTATTCCTCCTATTCCTGTTACTGTTGAAACTGCTCCGACCTCTTTTAGGACTTTTAAATCAAGAGAAAGGCCTACAATGAACAATAAGAAGGCAACACCGATGTGTGAGAAGGTTTGTATCATTTGAGAAGATGCTTGTTCAGGGAGTATTAGTCCGAAGAGTAATGGGCCTGCGAGAATTCCTGTTAGTATATATGCGATAATTGGAGGTTGTTTAATCATTCTTCCAAGAATTGTTAGAATTGCAGCTAAACCGATGATTAAGCTTAACGCGATTAAGATTTGTTCTGCCATTACTTTTTACCTCTTTTTTTTATAAATTCTTTCATAAAGGTAGAGTAGTAAATGAATTGCGTTTTAAATAGGTTTTTATAGGGACATTTTTTGTTATTTGTATCATATTCACCTCGCTTAGGCTGAGGTGACGAAGCCTGAGGCACACGCGGCGCTTCAGGCTTCACCCATTCGCATAGCAAGCTTTTTAAAGTGATTTTTTCTGAATGACTCATACAGAGATCAGGAAAATCCCTGTCTCTCAAACTCAAGGAGTATTAAGATGGCAAAAGTAAGAATAAAACTAAGTAGCATTGATATTGCGCAGTTAAACGAGGTTATAGGTTCTGTTAAGGAAATTACTAGTAGAGCTGGAGTTGTTATGAGAGGCCCAATACCTTTACCAACTAGGAAGTTAAAAGTAACTACAAGAAAGAGTCCTTGTGGAGACGGAACTGCTACATTTGATAGATTTGAGATGCGTGTTCACAGAAGAATTTTAGATATTCCTGCTGAAGATAGGATTTTACATCCAATCATGAAATTACAAATTCCAAGAAGTGTACAGATTAAGATTGAAATGAAAGAGTGATGGAAATGTCTTCCATAAAAATTGGGAAAAATTCTGAAGGGAAATTAATGCATTATGGTGTTGCTGCGTTTATTGAAAAAGAAGGGAAGTATTTTCTAATTAAGAGGGCAACTTTTCCAAAAGGATATTCTTTTATTATGGGACATGTTGATGAGGGAGAAGATAGTGATGAGGCGATTATTAGGGAAGTTAAGGAAGAAAGTGGTTTTGATGTTGTTGAAAAGAAATTGATTGGAGAGGGAGAGTTAAAGGATTACTCCTGTAACAAAGGTGCTGACTGTCATTATTGGAAAATTTATAGTTGCGAGGTTTCTGGGGAAATGAATTCAAATGAAAAAGAAGTTGAATCTTGTGATTGGTTCAGTTCTGAAGAGATAAAAGAGTTAGATTTGGAAGGAACTGCAAAATATTGGTTTGAGAAGTTAGGGATTATTTAGATTTTCTTAATGCCTGATCTCTAGTTAAAAGGTCTGATTTTTTTTGAATTTCCTCTCTGTCTTTTTCATCAAATCCTCCAACAACAGTTATATCTGCTTTTATGGCTGGGTGAGATTTATAATCTTCTATTTGAAAATCTTCAAAAACAATTTCATCCAAACTTGTTCTGTCAGGATTAAATCTGAATTTTGGGAAGGGTCTCGGATCTCTTGATATTTGTTCTTCGACTTGATCAAAATGATTATCATAAATATGGAAATCTCCATATGTGTGAATGAATTCTCCGGGCTTGAGCCCAGATAGTTGAGCGAGAGCAACAGTTAACATTGAATAAGAGGCAATATTAAATGGAACTCCTAGGAAAGAGTCGCAAGACCTTTGATATAACAGTAATGATAATTTTTCATCTGATGAATTTAGATGAAATAATGTGTGACAAGGAGGTATTGCCATTGATGTTCCTGGAGTAGACATCTCGTAAATAAATTCAGGATTCCATGCGGAAACAAGGGCGTGTTTTCTGTCTGGATATTTTTGGACTTTCCATAATGCCCATTTTAGTTGATCTATTTCTCTGCCATCTCCAGCTTTCCATTTTCTCCATTGTCTTCCATATATTGGTCCAAGCTCCCCCCATTTTGTTACAAAAGGATCGTCTGCAGACAGGCCTTTTATTTTTTCTATGAATTCTTTTTGATTTAGAGGTTCTTCAGTTTTCGCATCTATTGCTTTTTTGTATTCTTTATAAGGCCAGTCGTCCCAGATGTGAACGTTATTATCTGCAAGATATTTTATGTTTGTTTCTCCTCTTAGAAACCACACGAGTTCGTGAACAATTCCTTTAAAGAAAACTTTTTTCGTTGTTAGTAAGGGAAGGGTTTCGTCCGAGAGATCATAACGAGACTGTTTACCAAAAACAGATTTTATTGTCCTTTTTCCTTTAGAAGAGTAATCTTCTTTTGTAGATCCATGAGTCTTAACTTCTCTTAATAAGTTAAGGTATTGCTGTTCTGGATGTTCCATCTCTCTTCTGAGAGCAAGACACTCCTCTTGATATTTGGCTTCGTCAATCATTAGATTTTTATGATATACTAATTTTTAAGGATTGTTGTGATTTGATATAGTAAATGTTTTATATTGTGAAAGACAGGGAAGGCTATGGAAAAAATAGGTGTTAAAGTTAATTTAAATCATTCCGATGCTAAGATGCCTTTTTATGGGAGTGAAGAAGCCGCAGGCTTTGATTTGCATTCTGTGGAGGATAGGACGATAAAGCCAAAGGAAACTGCTTTGATTGGAACTGGAGTGCATATGGAGCTTCCTAAAGGATATTGTGTTCAGTTTTGGGATAGATCTGGAATTGGAGTCAAGGGTATAACAAAGTTTGCAGGAGTTATAGACTCCGATTATAGGGGAGAATTCAAAGTAGTTCTCCATAATACCACTGAAGAGGATTTTGAAGTAAAGAAAGGAGATAGGATAATTCAAGGTTTAATTGTTCCTTCATTTCAAGCAGAATTTGAGAAGATCGATAAACTTAATGAAAGTGGAAGAGGAGAGAAAGGATTCCATTCTACTGGGAGAAGTTGAAATGAGTTTGGAGAAGTCAATATTCATAATAGAATTAAATTAGATAATTAATTTTACAATAGCTTTTTAAGGAGTAAATTTCTTTGATAATTATGCCCAGATGGCTGAGTGGTTAAAGCGCATGCTTGGAGAGCATGTTTCCTTACGGATTCGCAGGTTCGAATCCTGCTCTGGGCGTTTTCATTAGATTTATAACTCTCTTTTGTTATTCTAAATAGTATGGCTGGAATAAGTTATATTATTATTGTAGTTCTGTTTGTTATTTATTATTTAGCTGTGCTTCTGATAGAGAAGAAGATTATCGATGATCCGAGAGAAATTATTGAAAAGTTTTTGGCTTTTGCATTAACTTATGCTGGAATTGCTTTGATTTACTTTTCATTTACGGGAAAGCCATTTTTGACAGACACAGTTGAAGAATATTATATTTACATATTTTTAATTGGATTTATTGCTATTCTGTGGGCAATTCCAAATTTGCTTTCCGAATTTAGTTTTTTCAGAAGATTTGTTAGGAAAGGAAAGAAGAGAAACTAATTTTGAATATTAATAAAATTTATATAGTTAATTTAATTGTTTGTTAAAAGAGGCAAGATGATTAATTTTGGAGAAGGATTTAGAGTGAGGGATGTTGGAGCCCATTACATTATTGATGTTTCTACGGATATTAGATCAACAGATGATTCAATAAATCAATTTCATGAAGCTCTAGATTACATAAAAGTTAGAGGAACTGATTTAGTTGTTATTAAGATCGGTGAAGACGTTAGTTACTTTGGTTCATCAGCAATTTCTGCAGTTTTAGGTATCAGAGAAAGAATAAGTAAGGATGGACTCGGTGCGAGATTCATGTTCTGTGGAAATAGAAAACCAGTGTTAGAAATAGCTAAACTTTATCATTTAGATGATGCTTTGAAATCTGAGTTGTATGGGGTTCTTTCTTGTAAGGCTTGTAAGAAGCCGAGAGAATGTAGGTATAGAGAAGCAGATCAAACCTTAGACAGTTTAGTACCTTCAGAAGAATCTTCGATTTCATAACCTTGTTCTAAAATTCTTTGTCTGATTATGTCTGCTTCTGCGTATTTTTTTGCTTTTCTCAATGCTTCTCTGTCAGAGACAAGTGATTTTACTTTCTTTGAAAGGGAAATAGATGATTCTTTCATATCTTCTATTCCTAATGATAATACAAAGTCAAACTTTTTGAGGAGTTTTAATTTATCTTTTGGATTGAAAGAGAAATCATCCAGAGCTTGTAGAAAGATAGAAAGAGCTTTTGGAATGTTTAGATCCTCGTTTATAGCGGAGGTGAAGGCTGAGAGAAAAGGTTTACTGTTGTCTTTGCCTTTGTGCTTTTGATCCTTCAATGTTATGATTTTGCTTTTTAGTCTTTCAAAGGCCGTTTTAGCAGCATCTAAATTTTCTAGAGAGAATTTCAATGGTTTTTTGTAATGTGTTTGTAGGGCTAAATATCGAAAATGTTCTGCCTTATATCCTAAAGATTCTAATTCAGAGAGAGTGTAAAGGCCGCCTTTAGATTTTGATACTTTTTGACCAGAGGGAGATAATAGCCAAGCAGTGTGCATCCAATAATTTACGAATCTTTTTCCGTAGCAACATTCGCTTTGAGCAATTTCATTTGTGTGATGAACTTGTATATGTTCTTGTCCTCCTGTGTGGATGTCAAACGTCTTCCCGAGGTATTTTGTAGACATCGCTGAACATTCAATGTGCCATCCGGGAAAGCCCACACCCCAAGGAGAAGGCCATTCTTGTTGTCTTTTTTCTTCTGGAGAAGAGAATTTCCAGAGAGCGAAATCTGTTGTGTTCTTCTTCTCTCTGAGAGAAACTCTTGAGCCTGCCTTTATTTTGGAAATATTAAGATTTGAAAGCTTTCCGTAGGACTTGAATTTCTTTGTATTGAAATAGATTCCATCACTTGTCTTGTAAGTGTATCCTTTCTTTTCTAGAGTTTGAATCATGTCTATCTGCTCCTTAATGTGTTCTGTTGCTTTTGGCCATTTTGAAGGCATAGAAATGTTTAGCTTTTTTAGATCTTCTAAGAAAGAAGAGAAATAGAAATCAGCAATCTGTTTTGCAGATTTTTTTTCCTTTTTAGCTGCTCTTTCCATTTTATCTTCTCCTGTGTCAGAATCAGAGACAAGATGTCCAACATCTGTAACATTTATTACGTGTTTTACTTTGTAATTGTTGAATTCAAAGGTTTTTCTTAATATGTCTGTAAAGATGTATGTCCTTAAATTACCAATATGTTGGAACCAATATACTGTTGGACCACATGAATAAATGGACACATTACCTTTTTTGAGAGGTTTGAACTTTTCTTTCTTCTTTGTTAATGTATTGTAAAGTTTTATTTTTTCCATGAATGATAAAAGTTAGAGGCTTATTTAATTGTTTTTACAAGGGCAAAGGCTTAAATAATCTTTTTTATTTAATAAATTGGTGACTTACATTGGTTAAGGTGTTCGGTGAGCGCACTTGTGATAGAATGGATGGGGATTTAAGATGTTATTCTACACAGATTCTTGATTTGACTTCTAATGCTGGATTTGTTGCTTATAGAAGAAGTCCTTTTTTCAGAGGAAAGGTTCGTAGATCTGGAAGTGGAGGAGGTTTGAAAAAAAAGGCGTGGCAACCCAAGCATTCTTTGGCTCATAGAGGTCACGTAGCTTATAGATCATTTGATTCTGGGGGGAAATGTTATTTAACTGACACGACAGATCCTAGAGATGACCCTACAGATTCTGCAAAGGATTTTGGTTTTGGTAATTCTGATTCCATAGTTAGTGATCCATATAGAAATATGAGACCACATGTAGATCCTAGACCACAAACACCTTTGGATGACCCTGGTCCTGCTTTTGTGGCAGAGGCACAAGGAGAAGAAATATTAAAGGGATTTAATTAATTCTTTGATATATAGTTCTATTTCTTTCATTGATTTTAGTTTGGAAAATTCTGCTCTGCACTTTGCGGAGTCTTTGAAATCTTTTATGAACTGAACACCTATGTATTTAACGCGGGCAAGATCGGAGATTTTATATTTTTTTGATATTTTCAAGTATTCAAGGAAAAGCTTTATGTTCTTTTTCTGATTTCTTTTGGGCTCAGAGTTGGTTTTTAGATAGTGATTAATTCGGGAAAAGAGGGTAGGATCTCCTATTGCTCCGCGAGCTATCATTACTGCAGAACAGCCAGTTTGTTGTAGAATAGAGAGAGCATCTTTTCCTGAGAATATATCCCCATTAGCTATAACTGGGATTTTTAGAGCGGTGACAAGAGCCTTTGTCCATTTATGATCTGCGGGGACGGAGGAACCTTGAGTTGCCAGACGAGGATGAATTGTTATCGCATCGGCGCCAGCTTTTTCAATTGCCTTTGCAATTTTCATAACATTGTTTTTTTTGAAACCAAGACGGATTTTTGCTGTAATTGTTTTTTCTGGGAATGCAGTTTTGAGGAGTTTGATGATCTTTACTATTTTATCTGGATTGTTTAATAAATAGGATCCAGCTTGATTTCCTGTTATTTTTAGAGAGGGGCAACCACAGTTTAAGTCTATGACATCGTAGGGTTTTAGATAGGGGAGACAGGCTTTGAATTCTTCAAGAGAAGAGCCTGTAATCTGAATTCCTATGGGTCTTTCAGATTTAGAGAAAGACATTAGTTCCTTTGTTTTAGGGTTTTCATTGATTATTTGGCTTGTGTATAACATTTGTGTGAAAACAAGGGAACAGCCCTGAGAGATACATAATTGTCTGTAAGCGCTGTCTGTGACGTCTACCATTGGAGCTAAGATAATGGGGTTTTTTAGGAGGAGGGGCCCGATTTTGATTTTTTTATTATGCATTTTAGGTTATAACTCTTTAGGGGACATAAAGGTTTATATATAAATCTCTTTTTTGCTTCTTATGGAAAAAGACATTGACAAGATTCAGAAGAATGCAGATACAGAGATCGTTATAAGAATTGATGATTTTGGAGGAAGGAGGGGATTGACTATAAGAGAGTTTGTTAAAGGAGAGAGATATACTGGTTTTACAAAGGCTGGAACGAGAATTCCTGTTGAGCAATTTTCTAAGTTTAAAGAAGCTATTAATTCGATTTCTGAAGATGATTTAATGAAAGATCTTCCAGTTCCTGAAGATAGTGATAATCAAGAGAAATTGGACTCTCCAGGGCAAAGCGGAGACTCTTCCGGAGCAAATGAAGGTGATTCAACTTCTGACGACATAAAAGAAGAAGCTATGTAGTTACTCTATTTCGTCGTCATCACTTAGATAATCTATCTCATCTGGATTTGTTTCTTCATCTTCAAATACGATATCTGCTAGAGAACTCTCTTCTTTGTTCTTGGATGTTCGTAGTTTTTGAAAGTATGCTCTAACATATTGTTTTGCTACTTGTTTAAATTCATCTTTTGGAAGAGAATATTCGATTCTGTTTCCTTGACTTTCTTCAAGTCTCTGTATTATTGTTGAATCTCTTTTTTGAAGATATCTTAGATTAATTGGCAGTTTCGTAATTGATACTCTTCCCCCCTTATATTTTATTCTTCTTTCAGGAATTGGAAGGAAATGAGCGATTCCTGAATCTCTTCGTACTATCATTCCATTTACTTCATTATTATTAGACATATGTTTTGGAGATAGAGTGAGTATTTAAAAATTATTGAAGTAGTCAGATTTTGAAATATGAAGCTTTAAAAACAACTTTTCTTTAAGATTTTTATGGAAAGCAAAATAAGACAGCCAATAGTTACTGTAGCCGGGCATGTGGATCATGGAAAGACAAGCATATTAGATTGTTTTAGGGGCACACAGGTACAAGAAGGAGAAAGTGGGGGAATAACTCAGAAGATTAGTTTTACTAAATATCCTTTAGAACAGATAAAGAAAGCTAGTCCTTTGATTGAATCTAGTGGTTTCAAATTGGAAATTCCTGGATTTTTGTTTATTGATACTCCTGGGCACGCTGCATTTACAAATTTAAGGAAAAGGGGAGGGAGCTTAGCAGATTTAGCAATATTGGTTGTTTCAGTTAAAGAAGGAATAAAGCCACAGACAGCGGAAGTTTTGCAGATATTGAAGAATTCAAAGACTCCATTTTTGATTGCTTTAAACAAGGTTGATACAATTAGCGGATGGCAAAAGAGGGATTCGGTGAAAGAAAGTGTGGAAAGCCAGGCGATAAATGTTTCACAGGAATTTCAGGAGAGTTTATTGACTTTCCAAGGAGCTTTACAAGAACATGGTTTTGAATCTGATTTGTATTGGGAGATTTCCGACTTTAGCAAGAAAGTTGCTATTGTTCCTTGTTCTGCTAAGACAAAAGAAGGAATTCCAGAACTTTTGTTTGTTCTTTCTGGATTAAGTGAAAAGTATTTGAAAGAAAGATTGAAATTAGGGGAGACTGGGAAAGGAGTTGTTTTAGAAGTTAGGAAGGAAAAAAGTGGGGAGAAGATTGAAACTATATTGTTTGATGGAACTTTGTCTGAAGGGGATGAAATTGCTATTGCTTCATTTGATTCTATTATAGAGACGAAAGTTAGAGCTTTGGAGGAAATACAGAGCTTAAGTTTTAGGTATAAGAGTAAGAAAGAAGCAAGTGCTGCTACAGGATTGAGATTGCAATTGACAAACAAAGAAAATGTTCTTTCAGGAATGCCTTTCCAAGTTGTGAAGGGAAACATAAAAGAAATTGAAAAAGAGTTCAAGAAGGAAATTTCAGGGGAAATAAAGTTAGATAAGCAAGGCATTATTGTTAAAGCAGATTCATTGGGGAGCTTGGAAGCATTATTGACTTTGTTAAGACAAGAGCAAGTAAAGGTTGTAAAGGCGGGAATCGGACCAATTGGAAAAACAGATATGATTAGTGCGAAGGCAAATTTGGAGATAAACGAACTGGATGCTGTAATAGTTGGATTTAATGTTGATGTTGATGAAGACCTGGGAGCCCCGGGGAAAGTTGTTGTTCTTAGAGATGAAGTTGTTTACAAATTAATTGAGGATTTACAGAAGTGGAGAAAGGAAAAGCAGGAAGAAATTGAAAGGGAAAAGATGCTTGGACTCGCAACGATATGTAAGCTTGAGATTTTGCCTCAATATGTGTTTAGGAATAGTAATCCTGCTGTGTTTGGTGTTCGTGTTTCCAATGGAAAAATTGTGAAAAACACGGAGCTAATTGATGAAACTGGTGATTCCGTTGCAAGAGTTAAAGATTTGCAGTTGGATAAAGAATCTGTGGATTCCGCAGAAGAAGGGAAAGAACTGGCTGTTTCACTTCCAGGAACTAATTTTGAACGTAGATTGAAAGACAAGAAATATTTGTATGCAAATATTTCAGCGAAACAGTTCCGTGACTTCAAAAAGAATAAGGAATTGCTTTCTGAAGGAGAGAAGAAGGTTTTGCAAGAAATTGCTGAGATTAAAAGAAAAAAAGATGATGATTGGGGAATGTGAAGATTTAAAAAGCTTCATATTTCTAAATTTTGATGGGTATAGAAGAATCTATTAGGGAAGCTATTGAAAAGGCCTTTGATTTTGATGGGTTTGTAGTTACAGACTTGTCTTTCATAGCTAATTTGGCAACTGGATATATTGACTCCGCCCTTCCTATTGATTTAAGGTTAAACAGGGAAAGAAATTTCTATTCAAAAGCTCATCAATTATTTCCAGAGAACTTTTTTATTGCGTCTGAAACATGGGATGAGTTTGTTACTGGATGTGGAGGACTTATAGATTTTGCTGGAAAAATTGGAAGGGTAGGTGCTAATAGATTTAGGTCTAGTTGCACAAGTGGAAATCCCTATTTTGGAGGAACTAGGGCAGAGTTATTGCAAAGATCTGATAACATGCTTGGGCTTGCTGAAGCAAAGACAGGATTTTTAAGAGAGCTTAAAGCAAGATCTTTTTCAGTTTCTGTTGATGATTATATTCCTGAAGATAGAGCAGATGATTTAGAAGGTTTAAAAGAAGCAGCATTGTACATTTCTAGGTTACCAGGAGTATGTTTAGTTAATCCAAAATCAAAAAAAAGGGAAAGTCAAATTTTAAGTTCTAATAAAAATGATGCGATAATTTTTGCTAAATCAGTTGCATTATCTTATGAGACTCCAGTTAGAATTCTAAATTCGGATGGAGATTTTCGTAGAATTGCTAATTCATTCTATAGAAAAATTAAAACTTTTTCTCGTATGAATGGTTTTTCCATACCAGAAAATCCTGTTCAAACCTATTTTCAATTTGGTTTTGATAATATTACATCCTTTGATAATTTCCCGTCCCGCAAACAAAGAACATTAGCTGCAATAAATTGAGGCGCGAAGCGCCGATTGCGCTCGACATTAAACACCAAAAGGGCGTTTAAGGTACATTAAACAAACTTATGCTTTGCCTCTCGTTACACTCGGGGTTGCTGCGTCCCCTCAAAGAAATTGATCCCCGTCCCCTGCCCTTTTGGCGACGCAATTCTCAGCCCAAATATCATCACAATATTCTTTGTGATTGAATGGATTTTTAGCTCCGCTTAACCGCTGGAGTGCTAAATTAAAAATTGTCGCACAATCGCTTGCTTAAACGAAATTGTTGTAGAAAGACAGGGGCTGGCTTAAATCGCTTTGCGACAGATAGTCTCGCCGAGCGAGTTAATTTGTTAGTTCTTTAATTATCTTATTTTTATCTTTCCTTATCCTCTTCAATAAATCTATAAATGTCTTCCTCTGAAAACTTATGTTCCCTAAGTTTTTTAGTAGCAACGTTTTTTCTTCTCTCTATCTCATCTTTTTCAAGGTAGGAGATACATTGACCTATTCCATAAATTTCTCTAAAAAAATCCCTAAATGAATCTTGTTCGTCCTCATCAGATATAAATCTGAATTCTTTCAATGCGCTATTTAATATTTTTGTTCTTAAGTCAGTTCTCCTTGTGCTTTCAACAAGAGTTATAAGTCGTTCTGGTCTTTCTGAAGAACCCAAAGGTATTGAATTTATTTTTTTAAATGTTTCATCTACAAAATTCTCTCTTTGGTCCCTTAGAGGTCCAGACCTTATATTGCTATGATGATTTTGTCTTGCGATTATAAGTGCTCCTAAATCAAAATCTTCCAATTTTTCTTGAAATACACTATTGTACATATCAAAATGATTTTCTATATGAGTTTGAAATTTCTTAGGTGGTTTATAACCCAGATTAAAAGCTTCTCTAAAAAGTCTATATCTTGTTTCCTCAGGCAGCCGATATTCTCTTATTCCATCTACAAACTTATCAACATAAGCTGACATTTGTTCTATTGAGTCAAATTTAGATAACTTCTGTCTAATTGCTTCCCTAGTCATTCCTCTATCTTGTCTGTGACCCATAGCTCCATCTACAACTTTCTCTTTTTCAGTCCTTGAATCTGATTGACTTTCTTTTGGGATTATCATTCTACAACCACCCTCTCCAATCGAGGAGTCATAGAAACAAATCTCTCTATAATGGGCCTTACAATTTGCATATCATATTTGCCACAAAAATCGCCTGTCCCACTTAGAATAATTCTACCATCTTCAATTTTGACATGTCCCCCGCCAGTAGCATGGTATTTCCAATTATCATGCATTGAATGAAACATATTTGCAATATGTGCATGAGGTATATCGTTGTATAGGTGTGTGTTTGGATTGATGGATTCTAAACCTATAATACTATTCATTACATCATTTCCCATAACTACAAATTTACCATTATAACTTGGATTAACTGATAATTCAAGGCCACTAAGTGCTTCCAACGAATGCCACCCACCAGTAAAATCACATTCTCTATAAAGACCTATTTCTGGTATTTCAATTGTCATTTTGATTTATCCTCCTTTCATTATTTTGAATAGGAAGTTCTGTTTGGCTTTCTTTTGTGCCTTCTCTTGTGTTTTGTTCGTTTGTCATTTTGTTTTCCTTAGAGTATATTACTACTCTTTAGTTAAGATTATAATTAGAAATTATCCTTATAAAGATTAACTCTCTAAATATGGAGAGTTAATAGATAGTATTATAAATGCAAGTTTTCTTTTTATATCATGAATACTCAAGCGTTAGAAGAACTTGGCCTTAGCCAGGGAGAAATAAAGGTTTATTTAGCCCTATTAAAATTGGGAGATGTAAAGGTTGGGGAAGTGATAGAAAATTCAGGCATGGCTAGTTCTGCAGTTCATAATTCAATAAATGCTCTTGTTGAAAAAGGCCTTATTTCATATATTAAAAGGGGAAAAATAAAACATTACAAGGCAATCAATCCTAAACATTTGATAGATTTTCTAGAAATCAAAAAAGAAAAATTGATCTCTATAATTCCAGAGTTAGAATCAACACAGAAATCTTCTGATGATAGGCAAGAAGCGGAGATTTTTGAAGGAAAAAAAGGAGTTATCTCTATGCTGAATATCCTCATTGAAAATGTTAGTAAGAGAGATAAATATCTTTATTTTTCATTAAACATAAATCAATTTAACGAAGATATTCAAGAATTTTTTTCACGATATGATGCTAAGAGGCAAGAAAAAGGAATAATTGTACAAGGACTTGCTTCCGAAGAAGTAAAGAAACATATGAAAATAAGAAAAAATATCAAAATGAAGTTTACAAAACTACCAATTCCAGAAGGTATTGCAATAGTTGATGATAAAGTAGCTATTTTTTCTTGGGGAGAAAAACCGGTTGGATATCTGATAGAATCAAAACAGATATCTGAGATGTATGCAAATTTATTTTATAGAATCTTGGATTCTAAATAGGCATTATAACAAAGACAGGAGCCAGCCCCCCTAAAGAAAGAAGACAACAATTACGCTAAAAATCCGGCTGAGAACGAAGCATAAGACTCTTGGTTCTGTGTTCACAGCAAGAGGTCACTTCGTGACTCGGTTAATGCCCACTAGACGGCAAATATCTAACTTTTTCCAAAAGTTTTTCCTTTTGTAGGAAATCAATATTTGACCTAACTTTCCTAAAGGAAAGTTCGCCTAGCCTGACCGATTAACCGATAATCTTATTTTCTAACAGAATGATTTAAAAACCCAGTTTTTCTGAGAGAATGATATGGTATTAAAATTGAATATAAGTAATAAGGGAAAAGCGTATAAGGTAGAGATAGAGCCAGAAGTGTTATCTGGAAAGAAGGTAGGAGATACAATTAAGGGAGAGGAAATTAATGCTGATTTATCTGGATATGAGTTAAAGATTACTGGAGGAACTGATTTTGCTGGATTTGCTATGAAGGAAGATGTTGAGGGGATAACGCTCAAAAGAGTTTTGTTAACAAAAGGATGGGGAATGCAGAAGCGTCCTAGAGGAGATAAGAAGAAAGTTCCACAGCCTGATGGTCTTCGTCTTAGAAAGACAGTTAGAGGAAATACTGTTTTTGAGAAGACGGTACAGATTAATTTTAATGTTGTTAAAGAAGGAAGTAAAAAGTGGGAAGATTTAACTAAGAAGGCTGAGCCTGTAGCAGAAGGGGAAGCTCCAGCAGAAGAGAAAGCTGAGGGAGAAAAGGAAGCTCCAAAGGAAGAAGCTAAGGTTAAAGAAAAGAAGGAAGAAGCCGCCCCTAAGGAAGAAAAGAAAGAGTGATGAGGGAATTCTAGATGGAAAGAGGAGATTATAGGACAATAATTATTATAAAGTTAAAAGTGTAGATTTTGATATGCCAAGTAATTTACCTGCTGACGATATGGATATTGAAGATTTTGATAGGTTCAAAAAGAAATATTTTGAAGGGGCAGTGATAAGTGATGAGGCTTTATTAGAATTGGAGAGGTTATATGGAATTAGAGATATAAGTTTAAGGATGATTGCTTGTGATGATATGCATGGGCATTCTCAGAGGTGTGTAAGATATGAGAATGTACATACAGGGGTTGTAGATAATTTAATGAGTGAGATTAGAATGTATCAGAGGATATTGGATAATATAAAAGATGTTGTACAACAGAATGATCCAAGGGATGATTAGATAATTTTAAAAGAAGAGACAGAATCAAAATGTTAGCTTGATAAGTTCTATTCTACTTGAATCCATCGTCTAGTTTATAAGGTTCTTTTTTCTTGTTTAGATATGAAGAAGGGAATTATTATTGGAATTATTGTGATTTTGTTAGTTTTGGCAGGGATATTTTTTTGGGTTAGGAGTCATCCTGTTGGTGGAGTTTTGGATTATGAGGATCTCACATTAGAACAAATGTATCCTAAAGTTGCTGATGGAAGTTATAAAGGTTTCTTAACGAATGAATCTGAGACTTTGTTTTATAATTCTGAAGAAAATGTATGGTCTTGTCGTAATGCTTTGCGAGCTGTGGTTATAGAGTATTCGTATGAGGGTCCTTCAGATCCAGAAATAGTTGGGGGTTGGATGACTGTTTATGTTATTAGTTGTTCTTCTGAATATTATGTGTGGGAGTTTCCAGGATTTCCTGGAGATTTGTATGGGCCTTTTGAGGCGCCAGAGTTTTGATATTATTTACTAAACAGAAGACTTAAAAGAGTGTTTTTTCTTGAGAAATGAATGGCAGAGAAGAAAATAAATTATGAAAAACTTGAAGGGATTAATGTAGTTATAGTTGGACATATTGATCATGGTAAGACGACATTATTAGAGAGACTAAGTGGGAAATGGGCAAGCCAGCATAGTGAGGAATTGAAGAGAGGGATTACAATTAAGCTTGGATATGCTGATGCTGTTATTTATGAAGATAAGGGAGAGTATAACATTTCTGGAGAAGGGAAATCTGTGAAGCATGTGAGTTTTGTTGATGCTCCTGGACATGAGATGTTAATGGCTACAATGCTTTCTGGAGCTGCAATGGTTGATGCAGCTGTTCTTGTTATTGCAGCTAATGAGGGAATAAAGCCACAGACTAGAGAACATTTAATGGCTTTGAAAGCAAAAGGAGTTAAGCAGTTGATTGTCGTTCAGAATAAAATTGACCTTGTGGATAAAAAGGAAGCAGAAAAGAACCATAATGATATATTAGAACTTTTGAAAAAAAATTATGGGACTGGGGAGATTCCAATTATTCCTGTGAGTGCTCAGCAAGGAGTTAATATTTCTGAAGTTTTGAAATCAATTGTTAATCTTTCTTTAATTGAAAGGAAATTGGATTGTGATCCTGTTTTTATAGTTGCTAGGAGTTTCGATGTTAATAAGCCTGGAACAGAAGTGGAAAAGCTAAGTGGGGCTGTTTTAGGAGGGACATTGAAATGTGGGAAACTAAAGGTTGGAGATGAGATTGAGATTAAGCCTGGAAGAGTTGTGAAGGAGGCGAACAAAGTAAGATATGAAACTGTTAAGACAAAAGTTGTTGGATTATTTTTAGGGAGTCAAAAAGTTTCTACTTTAGGCCCCGGGGGAAGTGCAGGAATTGAAACAGAATTGGATATGGCTTTGGGAGCAAGAGATATTCTCTCTGGGAATGTTGTTTCTCTTTCTGGAAAGTTACCTGACCTTTCTTCTGAAATAAAGTTGAAATTTGAATTATTTGAAGAAATTTATGGAGTTGGAGGGCATGTTGCTGTTGATCCTATTAAGGCTTCGGAAACACTTATGCTTTCTATTAATACAGAGACTACTGGGGGAAATGTTAAGCGTTTGAAGGGAGCTGAGTTAGAAATGAATTTGAAAGTTCCCGCTATTGTTTTCAAAGGAGATAATGTTGGAATTGCGAGGAATATTAATTCACATTGGAGATTGATTGGTTGGGGAGAAGTATTATAATAATATTTATAACATCCTGATTTTATAGGCATTAATGGTTGATAAGGGGGCTATTGAAAAAAGCGAAGGTGTGAGTGTGATTCTTGCTGGAGCTGGAACAGGGAAGACATACACGCTCATAGAGAAAATAAAGTATCTTATTAAGAATAAGATATATTCTCCTGAAAAAATTGTTTGTATTACATTTTCAAATGAGGCTGCTAATGAATTGTTAATGAGAGTTAGAAGGGCAATTAATTTAGAAGAAGAGAAAGAGCCAATAATAAAGACTTTTCATGCTTTTTCTGCTGATTTGTTGAGGAAGCATGGGGAGAAGGTCGATGTTTCTAAGGATTTTAGAGTGTTAGATCCCGATAGTGCTAAAGTTGTTTTACACTCTAATTTTAAGATTCAACCTTATTACTGTCATAGATATGTTGCAAGTATTGGAACTGCTAAAGATCTTGGAGTCAAGATAGAAGATTTAGAGAAATACTTACAAGATAAGGAGAAGAAATTTGAATCTACGGATTTGGAAAAAAGATTGGAAAGTTTGCAGTTTGAATTACAAACAATGCATTTGAGTAACTTTAAGTCTAGCAAGGATGTAAGAACTAATAAAAGTGATTTGATGAAAGAGATTGATGATATTGGGAAAATTATTGATTTGAGGAAGTTTATTTCTGCTTGGAAAGGATATGAGAAGATAAAGAAAATTAAAGGATATCAAGATTATTCCGATTTGAACAATAAAGCCCTTGAGTTATTGCAGAAGCACAGGGAAATAAGTGAAGATTATGATTATATTATTGTTGATGAATTTCAGGATACTAATAAGGTTCAACTTGATTTGTTAACTGCTTTGGCTGGAAAGAGGAATGTAACAGTTGTTGGAGATTTAAATCAGAGTATCTATAGATTTAGGGGAGCATACAAAGAGAATTTTAATGAATTTAAGAAAGCTTTTGATGTTTCTGGGAGGGAAGTATTCAATTTAGATAGGAGTTTTCGTTCTGCAAATAAGATATTGAAGGCGGCACATAATTTGATTTTGAATAATTATGAGGATCCTGAAGATTGTTTTGAAGTTAAGAATTTTGAAGATAGGGAAGGAGAGAAAATAGAAGTTTATGAGTTGAGAGATGGAAAAGAAGAAGCAAGGAAAGTTGCGGAACTTGTGGAAAGGGAGATTGCTAAAGGAACAGAAGAAGAAGAGATATGTATTCTGTTTAGAACACACCAGCAAGGAAGAATCATTAAGTCTTTCTTAGACATGAAAGGAATTGATTATTGTTCTGTTTCTAAAGGGAGCTTATTAGGAAAAGATGAGATAAAGCAAGTTGTTGATTATCTTGGTATTTTGGATAAGTTGAAGAGTAAAGGTAGGGGAGGAGAACAGTCCTGGTGGGATTTAGTTTATAGGATGGGATTTTCTGAAAGTGATTTAATTAAAGTTGGGAAATTTATTAAAGAAAATAGATCTGAGGATTGTTTGAGTGTGAAGTTGTTGAATGAATTGGAGAATCTTGATTTGTCACAGAATGGGAAAATGCATATGAAAATTCTTATTGAGAGAATTATGATGATGTTGCCTCTTGTGGAAAAAGATGTTGAGGTTTTAGTTAAAGAAATTTATAGAATTTCTGGAATGATTAATAGTAATAGATCTAAGGAAGAGAAGGAAATTACATTGAATTTGAATAAGTTTTATGATCTTTCTAAGGAGCAGAGAGAATTACAGGGCTCCGGATTGACAGAATTTATACATTATTTAGATATTGTGGGGAGTTTAGGTATTGATATAGAAGCAAGTGAGTTGGAAAAGCATGGTGTGAGATTAATGACGAGCCATAGTACTAAAGGGTTGGAATATAAAACAGTAATAGTAACTTCAATGGCTCAGAAAAGATTTCCAATGATGAAGTATTCAAATAATGCTTTGATTCCAAATGAATTGAATCCAGAACTTTCTTTCATTAATGAGTTAAATGAAGAGGAGAGGGAGAATGTTATAGAAGAATATGAGAGGAAGCATCAGCTTTATGAGGAGAGAAGGTTAGCTTATGTTGCATTTACAAGGGCGAAGAATAATTTAATTTTGACTTATTCTGGAAACTATGGGGGAAAGAAACATTATCCAAGTCAATTTTTAGATGAGATTAAGTTTAAGGAAAATTCAGATATAGATTTTAGTGTTGATTCAGAAGAGAAATTTATGGAGCCCAAGTTAGAAGTTAAAACTGGATTGGATATTCATAGAGCTTTGAGATCAAGGGATTTTGAAGGAACATTTACAGAACTTTTACAGAAGGCAGGAGAAGTTAATGGTATGAATAAAGATGTTACAGAAATTAGGTTTTCTCCTTCTGCACTTTTGTTGTTTGATGATTGTCAGAAAAAATACGAGTATAAATATAGATATAATATGCCTGACGAAAAGATTGTAAATTGGGAAGCAATTAGATTAGGGAGTTTTGTTCATTCTGTCTTGGAGAAGGGAGTCAAACTTAATTTTTCTGATTTAAAAAGTTTTCTTGATTATGCAAAGCAGAAAAATTTAGAACATGATTGGGAATCTGTGGATTTGGAAGAAGCAGAGCATTTGATTAAAGTTTTTTATGAGAGGAATAAGAACAAGTATTCTCAGAAAAGTAAGACAGAGCAAGTGTTGAATACAAAATTAGGAGATTTGAGTTTTATTGGGTTTGCAGATAGAATTGATTTTGATGAGAATGGGGAAATTGAAATTGTTGATTATAAGACAAATAAAAGTCAAGTTGCAGGAAAAGCGAGGAATTGGCAGTTGGGATATTATGCTCTTGCTGCAGGACAATTAGGAAATGTCAAAAGGATTACTTTGGATATGCTAAGGCTTGATAAACCTCTTGAGTTTGAATTGGATGACAAAGGGAATGCTACGTGTACAAGCAGTAGTAGAATGCAGGGATTCAATATTTATGAAATAGAGTCTGATCTTATTCAGACGGCTCATAAGATCCAAAATGCCTTTAGAGAAAGATTTAAGCCTTGCCCGATTGAAAAGAATTGTGAGTTCTGCAGTGAGTATGTTTATGGATTGTAGTTTTGAAGTAGATAAATGTTTAAATATATCATAAGAGAAAAGTTTCTATGGATTGGAGAAATAGTTTATTGGCTGGAACATTTTTTGTGAGTAGTTTAGTTGGAGGTTGTGCTAGTTCAGATAATGTTGCGATGTATGGTGATTATAGTATTAATTTGAGTGAGAGTGAAAGATATGGGACTGTTGATGTTCGTGCTAAACTAACTCCCTTGAGTTTTAGTACTGAATATACTAGTATTGTTGCATATGATCTTGGAAAAGATAATACAGTAGACAAAATATGTGTTACTAAGAGAGGTAGAGAAGGAGAACAGACTCTTCTCTATGATTCAGAAGGAAAATTGAGAATGTGTTTTGGGGGTTCTTTTGTTACAGAAAAAGAAGAAGTTAGAAGATTGAGGAAAATAGGTGAATCTGTTCTGGGAATTGTTCCTGCTGGACAGGAAGAGGAATCTAAAGGTCTTTTTTCTTTTTTGAGATAATAGCCAAAGGTTTAAAAACCGATTTTTTCTCACATAAACATGTTAAGTAACGGAGAGATAAATGTTTTATTTGATGGATGTTGAGGATCATGTTAGAGTTGAACCAAAGCACTTTGGTTTGCCTACGAAGGAAGCTATAGAGAACCAGCTTAACGAGAGTTATGTTAATTCAATTGATAAGGAGTTAGGATTTGTTATTTCTGTGGTAAGTATTGGAGATATGGAAGAGGGAGTTATAATTCCTGGGGATGGAGCTGTATTTCATAAGAGTCAATTTAAATTATTGACTTGGAAGCCTGAGCTTCATGAGCTTATTTACGGAACAATAGCAGAGATTGCGAATTTTGGAGCTTTTATTGATATGGGAGCAACGCAAGGGATGATTCATATTTCTCAGACAATGGAAGATTTTGTTTCTTTGAATAAAGCTGGAACACTGTCTGGAAAAAGCAGTAAGAGAACACTGGCTAAAAAGGATACTTGTCTTGCAAGAATTGTTGCGATTTCGTTCAAAGGAGACTCTCCCAAGATTGGTTTAACAATGAGACAACCAGGATTAGGAAAGTTGCAATGGCTTGATGAAGATAAGAAGAAAATGGAAGTCGCATCTAAGGCTGCAGCTAAGAGGGCTGAGAAATCTGAAAAAGGAAAATCTGGAGGAAAGAGAGAAAAATGAAAAGAGCAGTTAAAATTGAAGAATTGAATGGAAAGAAAGTTCCAGGAGTTTCTAAAGAAGAAATTGAAAGACTTAGAGGAAAAGTTGTAGTTTTGAATATAAAGATAGATGATGTTGGAGAAGGAGAGATAGCTAAGAATCTTGAAATAATTGAAAAGGGAGTTTACGGAATTAAGTTTAGATAATATGGAAACAGTTAATGATTTTGAAAATAAGTTATTGAAAAGAAGGGAAATTGAGATAGTTGTTGAGAGTGAGAGTAATCCAGGATTTAAGAGTTCTAAAGAGATTATTGTCAAACAGTTTAAAGTTCCTGAAGATACTGTGATTGTTAAAAATGTTAAATCTGAATTTGGTAGACACGATTTTGTTGTTGATGCAATGATTTATGATTCTAAAGAAGATTTGGAGAAGTTGGAGGGTAAGCAAGTTGAGAAGAAGGAAGAAGCTCCAGCTGAAGAAGCTAAGGTTGAGGAAAAGCCTGTTGAGGAAAAAGTAGAAGAAGCAAAGCCAGAGGAAAAGAAAGAAGAATCTAAAGAAGAAAAAGTAGAAGAGAAACCTGTGGAGGCAGCATCATAAAATGGCAACACAGAAAGGCGGAGCAAAGGGAGATAAGAAAGGAAAGAAAGAACATAAGAATAAGTTAACAAGTAAGAGATATAAGCATTATACTTTAGATGGGGACAAGTTGAAGAAGACAAGACATTGTCCGAGATGCGGGCCTGGGACATTTTTAGCTGATCATAAGACAAGAGTTTATTGTGGGAAATGTCATTATACTGAGTTTGTTGGAAAGACTGATAAGACTGAAGAGAAAGTTGAAGAAAAGAAATAATTTTACTTAAACTTACTAAAACTCTTAGTTAAAGGCTTGAATGGGAAAGGCCTCTCGTTTGTTACAAAATTTATATATCTTATGAATACATACCATTGAGTGTTCCAGATTTCAGATAAAGTTGCTAGTTCTTTTATTCTCTTTCCAGATATCAATGTCCAAATGAAATTGATTATAAAGAATAGTTGTATTAAGATTTTCCAAACACCTAATATAATTCCTGTTATAATTGCAACAACAATCCTCATCAATGCTTCAAGTCTTTCTCCCATGAGAAATGGAGGAAAATTAAGTATAAAAGGTGTTGCTTTGAATAATTACTTTGTTCTTGCTAATCTGTCTTTTAATCTGTATCCACTTAATATTGCTGATGCTTCAGGGTCTTTTGTTGTATAATTATGAGGAATTTGTTCTGAAGGATGAGAGTCATATTCAGGCAGTCTTCCAGAAAATATACCTAATAATCCTGCCAGTGAAGTCCATCTATTTTTTAAAACTGATTCCGCTCTTGTTATTTCTCTTTGAGTTGGTATTCTTCCATCTGATGCACAGCCACTAAGAGTTGATAGAACAATTGGAAGAGCCATTAAAGCCGTTGGAATGTATTTCTTCATTAAACTTTTGCTCAGAGATTGTATTTAAATCAAGTAGTAGAATTTTCATTTAAAATAGTAGTAAGATTAACAGTGTAAAAAAGAATTATTTCTTCAAATACTCTCTTAGGCTAAAGTGTGCAACGAAAAGATAACCAATTGCTACTAATATTATATATCTTGCTCTGAGCAGAAGAGTGAGAGCAAATCCTATACTGCTGTCTCCTCTTAAGGCTTGGAAAAGTCCTGTCTGTCCTGCTTCTAAGAATCCAAGATGGGCTGGGACGGGGATGAAATTTATAAGTCCTATGACTGTTGAAACAAGGATTAAGTCAGTGATAGAAGTCTGAATACCAAAACTTAAGAGGAGAAATTTAAATTCTAGTAGCCATAGAAGTCCAGAGACCATATAGAGTAATAAACTAAGAGAAAATTCTTTCTTATGATTTACAAAGAAACCAGCAAGCAGAATATCAACTTTACCTAATTGACTTCTAAATTTCTTCCATTTTTTTATCTTGTAGAGTCTTAGAAAATCATAGAGCATAATAAAAATTCCTTTATTTTTCATAAATCTATATAACATTAGGAGAATTATTGGAACTGCTATTAAGTTTACTATTCCAAAGACTATTTTGAAGATTAAAGGTATTGAAGGTGATAGTATAAGAACAATCAAGGCCATTATAGAATATGCAGCTGTTCCAAGGAGTTCCATATATCTGTCAATTAAGACTGTTGTGCTACCAGTTTTATAATTAACTCCTAATTCTTTTTTGAGCATAAAAATCCTTACAGGTTCTCCTCCCATTCTTGATACGGGCGTTGTATAGCTAACAGCATATCCTGCCATAGTATTTCTTAACAATGTCCAAAATCTTCCTTTAATATTATAAGCCTTTAGAATTACTTGCCATCTCCAAACTAGCGGAACGAATCCTATCAGGGTTAATGCTAAAAATATTGAAAGATAGGTTAAATTAAAATTTTCTATTATTAATTTAACAGAATCAACACCGAAAGTATAGAGAAAATATGAAAAAAGATAAGCTCCTATGAAGAAGAAAACCAATAGATACCCTTTTTTTTCATTTTAAATTTAAACTGTTTGTTCTAATATCAGATAAAGTAGAAAGTATAAAAAGCTATTTGATTAATATTGTTAAGTAAATCAGTGCTAAATTCTAGATCAGTTTAATTTACTTAATTATAACCCTTGAAGAGGAGGTTACATCCGAGCTAAAAATAGAAGGATATAACGTCCTCTCCCGGGCAAAAAGAGGTGATAGTATATGAGAGGCGAATAAGTATTTAAAGTTTTCGGTTTGTTGTAACTTCTTAATGGGAACATCATTGTTTCGCCTTTCCTTAGGAGTTATGAGGATATATAGGGTTTTCGGTTCGTTTAATTGAGAGAAGAAAGTAATATAAATCCTGTGGTTTTTGACAGGGAATGGAAGAAGAGGAGAAGGGAGAGGCAAATAGTGAAGTGGAAGAGGTGAGAGAGAAAAAGAGTGTTGGATCTGTTGGACAGGAGCAGGTACAAGATTTGCTGTTTTCAGAGAAACTGAGCTGGCAGGCGATTATTTATGATTTGATTAATACGGAGCAGCTCGATCCTTGGAATATTGATCTTTCTCTGTTGTCTGGAAAATATTTAGAGAAAGTTCGTGAGCTTGAAGAAGCTAATTTCTTTGTTTCTAGCAAGGTGTTATTAGCTGCTTCTCTATTGTTAAGGATTAAGTCTGAGATTTTGCTTAGTAAAGATATACAGACATTAGATGATATTCTTTTTGGGAAAAAGGATGAGAAGAAATACAGTCAGGAAAGGATTGAGCTTGATGATGAGATTCCTGAATTAGTTCCTAGAACGCCTTTGCCCAGATTTAAGAAAGTTTCTTTGCATGAGCTTATGTCTTCTTTAGGGAAAGCAATTCAGACAGAAACAAGGAGAATTCAGAGAGTTGTTGTTGAAAGACAGAGAGAATATGAGACACAAGCAGTAATGCCAAAAAATACAATTAATATAAGGGATCAGATTAAAGATATTTATTCTAAGTTGAGAGATGCTTTTTCTTTGAGGGAAGAAAGACTTGCATTCTCAGAGCTTGTTGAACTTCATAAAGGAAAAGACAAAATGGCTACTTTTGTTCCTTTGTTGCATTTAGATCATCAGCACCGTGTTCTTTTGGAACAGGAAGGGCATTTGGAAGAGATTTGGATTTGGCTTAAGAGTTTACATGAAAGAAAGAATAAAGCTTTGCTTGAAGTTATGAGAAAAGAAGTTGAAGTTGAGATTGAGAAGGCAAACTTGGAATTAACTGATGAAGAGAAAGAAAGGGAAGAGAATTTGAGTAGTGATTTTAAGGATCCTCTTGGAGAGTTAGACTCTTCTTAGGTTTTTAACTTCAAGAATTGGTTCGTTTCTTGGGCAGGAAGTGCAATAAGCTTCGATAAAGCCCATTCCAGTAACATGTCCAGAACAGTGAGGCCCATTTTCATCTATTTTTATTATAAAAGGATTTCTTCTTCTTGGATAGATATATGATGCATCTCTTGCGGATGAAGCTCCCTGAGGGTCATTTAATTTAGGACTTCTCCCTACATAAACTCTACTCGATGTTATTGCTGTCATTTTTTACTTTGAAAGTTTAGATATTAATTGTTTTCCGTTTAAAAGCTTTTCTTCTCCGGAAAGCATATCTTTTAGTTTGAATTTCTTGCTTGATATTTCTTCAGATCCTATGAAAATTACGTAAGGAATCTCTTGACTATTTGCATATTCTAATTGTTTGCTTACTTGACCGAATGTTAGAACGCAAGGGATGTTTGATTTTCTTAGTTTTTTAGTAAGGGAGATGGAGTCTTCTGGTTCATCTATTGATATTATTAAGGCCTTTACAGGTTTGGGAACAGAAAGTTTAGCTAATTGAGTTATTCTTTCTAAGCCAAAGGAAATTCCTACTGCTGGGATTTCTCTATTTAGGAATTTTCCAACAGAATTATCGTACCTTCCTCCTGCTGCGATTGTGTTTTTGCTTCCTTGAACTTTAACTTCGAAGATGTTCCCTGTGTAGTATCCTAGACCACGAGCAAGATAAGGATTGAATTTTAATTTTATCTTATAGAGTTTTGCTTGATCTATTGTTTTTTTTAGTTCTTCAGCTCCGTCAAATGCGTTTTCAAGAAAAAATGAGAAAGGTTTTTCTAAGAGCTTAAGAAGAGTTACTATTTGATTTGGAGTTGTAAATTTTCTTAGGTTTGCTTTAACTTCATCTTCTCCTATTTTTTCAAATTTGTCTATTTCCTTTATTACTTTACTTGGATTAGGTATCTGAACAGATTCTATTATCGAAGCGAGGAGTTTACGATTGTTTATCTCTATTTCTGCTTCTATTCCAAGAGCAGTTGTTATATCAGATATTAGAGAGAGGCATTCTACATCAGAGTCAACAGATGAGGAACCAATTATATCTGCATCACATTGTACGAATTGTCTGAATCTGTTTGATGAAATTGGTTCATCTCTAAATACAGGACCTATTTGATATCTTTTGAAGGGCAATTTGAGATTTGGATTCTGTTTGAATATTCTTTGTAATTGAAATGTGAATTCGTATCTTAGGCCAAGATTACGTCCTGCACGGTCTTGTAGTCTAAATCGGTCAGAGACAGCTTCATCTTCATTGGAGTCTATGGAGTCAGGCATCATGAGTTCATCATATTCTACAATAGGAGTTTCTATAGGGATAAAACCATAAAGTTCAAAGAAATTTTCAATTATCTTTTTCACTTGTTTTCTTTTTACTGATTCAGGAGAAAGAAAGTCCTGGAATCCTTTTACTGTTTCTGGTTCAAATTTCATTTTGGTGTTTTTTGATCATTTTCGACATTCTCTTCTTGAGTACTTCATATCTTTGATCTACTCTTGTTCGAGTACTCACCTCGGCAGACAAAGAGGGTGGAAGGAGAGAATTGAACTCTCCCTTCATGGACCACAACCATGTGTACTACCGCTATACGACAACCACCATATTTAATTGAGTGAAATTTGGTATATAAAGATTTATAGAATCAAGGCCTAGACTAGGAAAAACAGATTTTCTTGAGATGATGGGCAAACTCCCATGATTGTTCTAGTGTCATGGTTTTTAGAAATAAAAAGGGTTTTTAAGGCTGTTGGTTTTATTGTTTTTATGACTGAAGAATTTAGGTTTTGGGCATTTAAGCTTTCAGGAATAATCATAATTGTGTTCATATTGCAGCTATTGATTTCTGGATTTACAGATTTCTTTGTTTTGAACTCAAGTGCTTTACAAGGAGAAATATGGAGATTTTTATCAGCCGTATTTTTACATGGATCTGTTGCCCATATAGTTTATAATCTGTTTGCTCTTTTGTTGTTTGGGAGTATTCTGGAGAAACTTATTGGATACAAGAAGTTCTTACTTGTGTTCTTTGTTACAGGCATTTTAGCTAATTTGATTAGTGTTAACTTTTACCTTTCTTCCTTAGGAGCAAGTGGAGCAATATTTGGAATAATTGGGGCATTAATTATTGTTCGTCCTGGAGTGCCTGTTTGGGCATTTGGTGTTCCAATGCCTATATTTATTGCAGGAATTATTTGGGCTGGAGGAGATATTTTAGGAGCAATCGGATTCTTTACAGGAAATCCGATAAATAATACTGGAAATATAGCTCATTTATCTGGAATGTTTTTTGGGTTTATTTTCGGAGCTTTGTATAGACGCAGAATTAAAAGGGAGAAGAAAGATAAGTTGAGTATAAAATTTAATGAAGATACTATGAGAAGTTGGGAATCAACTTATATGAAGTAGAATGCCCGTACCGGGAGTCGAACCCGGGTCCCCGCCGCGAAAGGGCGATGTGATTGGCCACTACACTATACAGGCATTAATTTGAATAGATAAAAATCCCTTTTAAACTTAACTGAGAGTGTTAGGAGTCTCTAGTGAAACAGAGTTAAGGAAAGTCTTAAAAAGCCGCTTTAAAGTATACATTTATGGAATTAAAAGAAGAACTGTTGAAGTATTTGGTGAAGGAAGGACCTTCCTTAAAAGATGGAAATAGAGTTTGGGATATAGGAAGTAGAAAATTTCTTTATATGAACCCGGAACTTGTTGAGAAGTTTTTAGCTATGAGAAATCATGATAGATATAAAGAATTAGTTATTAACAAAGAGATTGAAATGTTAAAAGAAAGTAAGGATTTTCTTGTAGACAGTATAGGAAAGGGCAATTTTAACTTAATTGATCTTGGATGTGGAGATGGACAAAAGGCAAAGGTTTTCATTGAATTATTAAATGATTGTCAAAATCAGATAAAGTTTTGCCCTGTTTCTGTAAGTGAAGAGCTTGTTAATCTGACTTTGGAGAATGTTAAGAAAGAGAATTTCCCATGTGTTAAAGATTATACTTCTAAGATTGCTTGTTTTCAAGATGCTGATGGAGTTATTTCCGAACTTAGGAATAGTGAGTACCAAGGAAATGTTGTTTTGTTGTTAGGGAGTATTTTAGCAAGTTTCGATGTTAATGATTATTTGTTTAAATTGAGTAATTCAATGTTTCCTGGTGATATTTTGATTATTGGAAACGGTATTAGAAAGGGAGAAAGGCTTGTTAACTTGGAAACTTATAAGCATCCTGTTTTTAAAGATTGGACTTTGCCTCTGATGAAGGAACTTGGTTTCAAAGAAAATGAAGTAGAATACGATGTTAAGTTCAATCATGTAAGAATTGAGCTTGTTTATAAATTAAAAGTAGATAAGGAAGTTGAAATTGAAGGGAAGAAGATATCATTCAAAGCAGGAGATGATATTATGGTTGCAAAGATTTACAAGTATTTTTCTGAGGAGCTTGAGAAGTTTTGTAAGTTTTACTTTTCAGATGTGAAGCTTTTGCCTGATTCTGAAAATGAATATGCTTTGGTTGTTTGTAAGAAATGATTGTTTAACAATCTAAATATTTAATAATCCTGTTTTAATCTTCCTCTTTATGTCGGACAAATTGAAGAATCCCTTATACGCTTTATTGATTGCTAATGATAATTCTATGAGAACAAAGGTTTTATCTGGAGAGAAGGAGATTTCTATTAGGGCAGGATTTAGAGATTATAGAAAGGAGGACAATTAATGTTGTGTTGTCCTTTACATCCCTTTATAGTTGCTGCCAAGATTACAGATGTTAGACATTGTTTGGCGAAAGAAGTTACAGAACAAGAGTATAAAGATGATGGATTTGATTCTCAAGAAGAAATGATAAAGGGAATGAAAGCTTATTATCATCATTTTGGTTTGGAGAACAAGGTAACAGTTCTTAGATGGAATAATGTCCATGGAGCGATGGCTGATGATTACTGGATGAGTTTTTAGTAAGGAGAGATTACTTTATAGGTATGAAGTAGATAAACCAAACTGCCCATATAAGCCAAATAAAATCCATCCAGTTTCCTGTTTGAAATCCTTGAAATCCAAATATTGCTAGGAAACCAATAAATCCTAATGGCCATTCTTTTCTTAGTTTTTTCATTTGATGATGATCCTGCTGGGATTTGAACCCAGGACCTCTGCCTTTCTTAGCTTTTTAGCTTGAAAGTTTCTGTTCTATCGAACAGGGCTCTTATAAGAGCAGCGCTCTAACCAGGCTGAGCTACAGGATCATTAATATGGATTTAGGAGATTATTTAAAGCTTTTTTATTCACTTTAAATATGTTAGTTGGAATATTAGGACGTCCGAGTTCAGGAAAGAGTACTTTCTTCAAAGCAGCAACGCTTATGGATGTTTTAATTGCTGATTATCCTTTTGCAACAATAAAACCGAATCATGGGATTGGTTTTGTTAAAATTGAGGATTTAGCTCCTGAATTTGGGAAGATAAGTAATCCTAGGGAAGGATATGTTAAAGGAGAAAAAGGCAAGTGGAGATTTGTTCCATTTGAATTACTTGATGTGGCTGGTTTAGTTGAAGGAGCATCAGAGGGGAAAGGATTGGGGAATGAATTTTTGAGTGATTTGAGTGCTGCTGATGCATTTATCCATATTGTTGATATGTCTGGAGAAAGTAATGGGGAAGGGAAGCCAGTTGATGATTATTATCCTGGCAAGGACATAGAGATTATAGAAAAAGAGTTGGATTTATGGTATTCTGGAATCTTTAAGAAAGGATGGAAAACTTTTGCGAGAACTGTTGAAATGCAAAAAGGAAAGTTAGCGGAATCAATTGCAAAGCAATTTTCCGGGCTAAAGGTTAGTGAGGAAGATGTAAAGGCAGTGTTATTGAAAAGTAAGTTGGATGTTGAGCATCCTTCAGGATGGACTGATTCTGATGTTTTTGGATTTGCACAAGCTTTGAGAAAGGAAACAAAGCCAATGGTGATCGCTGCTAATAAGATGGATCGTCCTAAGAGCAAGGAGAATTTGGAGAAGATAAAGAAAGAGTTTGATTATCCTATTGTTCCATGTTTTGCTGAGGGAGAATTGGCTTTGAGAGAAGCAGATAAGGCAGGCCTTATTGACTATGTTCCTGGCTCTGATAACTTTGAAATTAAAGGAGAAATTTCAGATAAGCAGAAAACGGCGCTGGAAGAAATTAAGAAATTTGGAGATACTGGAGTTCAGAAAGTTTTGAATACAATGGTTTTGGATGTTTTAGGAATGGTTTGTATATTTCCTGCGGGAGATAAGCTAGCAGATAGTAAAGGGAATGTTCTTCCTGATTGTTATTTAATGGAGAAGGGTAGCACAGCATTGGATTTTGCTTTTAGATTACATACAGATATAGGGAATGGATTTGTAAAAGCAATTGATGTTAGGACAAAGAAGGCTGTTGGAAAGGATCATGTGCTTGAACATAGAGATGGGCTTGAGATAATGACTAAGTGACAAAAAAATGGCAAAAAAGAGTAGAATCATGAAATATTTTGATGCGGGGGATTTACAAGACAGAATGATAGATATAATTGCGACTCTTGGAATGGAACATATTAAAGAGGGGAAAGTAAAATGTATTCGAAGTACCGGAAGCAGTACAAGAAATACATTAGCAAGATGTCATGCTTTGGGGAAAGTGATGCAACATGGTATGGGGACAGATGCATTTTACACAATTGAATTTCTTGAAGCTTTTGAAAAGCTTGATCAAAAAGAACAAGATAAGGTGATAATTCATGAACTTATGCATATTCCTAAGGCTTTTGGAGGAGGATTCCGCCATCATGATTTTGTTTGCGATAAGAATGTGGATATAATGCATGAGAAGTTTGAGAGTTTGAAGGGATTGAAAAAGCCTGATGGGAAGAAATTGCCAAGGTTTTTCAGTTAGAGAATTATTTTACCCATACAGGAAGAAAAATCTTTTTGAATCTTTTATCTCTTTTTGCTTTTTCTTTTGGTTTTATATCATCTTTTCTTGTCCATTTTTGTCTTTCAATTTCTTTTCCATTTTCATCATAAACCCTCATAGAGACTATAATTTTATCGTAGGTTCCCCAAAGAATTGGAATCCTTGTGTAATCTATTTCTGTTGTTCTTACAACTTTTCCGCCTCTGAGTGTTTCATGAGTTATATAATCCGTTGGCCAGATTGGAGGGAAGATTGGTCTTGAAACTTTATATCTTTCATTGTCTTTTATGGCTGTTGAAGAGAGACAACCAGTCATAGATAAAGATCCTAAAAGGAAAGGAACTGCTAATAAGTTTGTTAATGATCTTTTCATTGTATTTTTAAACCTGTTTGACTTATAATATTTATGAAGATTTATTATAATAAAAAGGAAATTGAAGTTCCAGTTAGATCTGTTTCTGGGTTTGGAAAGATTAGTGGTTTGATGTTTAGATCTAGAGAAACAGAAAACTTATTGTTTGATTTAGAAAGAGAAAGTAGAATGGCAATTCATTCTTATTTTGTTTTCTTTCCTTTCTTGGCAGTTTGGCTTGATGGGGAGAATAGAGTTTTAGAATTTAGAAAAGTCAGAAGTTTTACTTTTTCAGTTTCTCCTGAAAAAAAATTCAGAAAACTTGTTGAGATTCCTATTAATTCTGAGAATGAAGGAATTATTGAATTTCTCGTCGGGAGAAGAAAGGTTTAAATACATATGAGGTTATTTTGTTTTAACGAAATCGTTTTGATTGTTAAAAAGGAGGTGTTACATGGGAAAAATTATTGCAAAGGGTGTTGTTGAAAGAAAATCTGGATATCTTTACTATGTAGATGGTAAGGGAAACGTGTGTGAGGCTAAAATGGCACGTGGCGGAAGAAAGAAGAAAGCCGCAGCAAAGAAGAAGAAGAGATAACTCTTCTTAAGTTTTTTATTTTTTTACTTTATATGTTTGTTTTGGTAAGGTTTTTATATTGTTGGTTTTAGTGTTAAACATGATATTAGAGATATTATTAGGATTGATACATTCTCCATTATTGTGAAAGGCTGCTAGTCATTATTTAGGGATTGGTGATAGTAGATTGCAAAAAGTTAATGGGGATGAACAGGATCTGTCATATGTTGTATTTGGTGTTGAATATAGCCATGATGAAATACTTGAAGAACTAAGAGAACTTCGAAGGAGGGATTTTCCAGGATTTTTAATTAGGATACAAAATTTTTCTGAGGAGACAGGAGATAGATTGCCGTTGTCTGATTGTTATCAATATGCTCTGGTTATACAAAATATATACCAGTCTTTGTCTGAGGAAAAGAGAGGGGAACTTTTTAATTAAGTTTTTAAGGAGAGTTTTTCTTTCTTTCTTATGGTAATTGTAGGAATTGAATGTACAGCACATACATTTGGAGTTGGAGTTGTTGATAAGGGAAAAATTTTGAGTAATGTCAGAGATATGTATACAACAGAGGAAGGGGGAATTATTCCTATGGAGAGTGCGAAGCATCATGATTCTGTGGCTGAGGAAATTTGGAAGAGCGCATTAAAAGAAGCCGATGTAAAAGAAAGTGAAATTACTGCAATTGCTTTGTCAAATGCTCCTGGGCTTGCTCCTTGTTTGCTTTCAGGTATGAAGTTTGCTAAGTCTAAGGCAAAGGAACTTGGAGTTCCAATTGTGGGAGTTAATCATTGTATTGCTCATTTGGAGATAGGGAGAAGTGTTGGGGCTACAGATCCTGTTTTACTTTATGCTAGCGGAGCGAATACACAAATAATTGCTTACGCGGCTGGGAAATATCGTGTTTTCGGAGAGACCTTAGATACGGGAATTGGGAACTTTATTGATAAGGTAGGAAGAACATTTGGAATGGGATTTCCTGGGGGTCCGAAGATAGAGAAAGAAGCTTTGAAAGCTTCAGAGGAAGATTATATTGAACTTTCTTATTCTATAAAGGGAATGGATGTCTCTTTCTCTGGAATGCAGACAAAGATTCAGCAGCTTTACAATTCTGCTAAAGATAAAGAATTCGAGATTCCTAAATTATGTTTTTCATTACAGGAGACAGCTTTTGCAATGCTTGTTGAAGCGGCCGAGCGCGCTTTGGCTCATACTGGAAAGACTGAACTTGTTCTCGGAGGAGGAGTTGCTTGTAATGCAAGGCTTCAAGAAATGTGTAAACTTATGTGCCAAGAAAGGGGAGCGAAGTTCTTTTGTCCTGAGAGGCCATTATTAGTTGATAATGCAGCGATGATTGCCTATACTGGAGAGATAATGCTTAATTCTGGAATAAAAGAAGATGTTGATAAGATTGATATTAAGCCGAGAGAAAGAACGGATGATATAGCAGTTACTTGGAGATGAGATAGATTTATAAGTTATATTTCTCTTTTTATGGAATGAATAAAAAGGGAGTGAGTGCAGTAATTACGACTGTTCTTATCATATTGATATCTATTGTAGCAATTTTTATTATCTGGGGTTTTATTAGTGGTTTCTTGTTTGGGGCAAGAGGCAGTTTTAATACAAAAGATTTGACAACGAGGCTTTCTGTTGAATCTGCAGGACTTAGTGAGGAAACTCTTACGATTAATGTGAAGCATCTTTCTGGAGAAGATGTTTCTGGACTCAGGGTTTTAATTTATGATGCAGATGGAAATATTGAAAGTCGTGATGTTGATGATTCAGCTATGACTGCTCTTCAACAGAAGAGCCTTTTAATTTCTACATTAGATTTGATAGGTTTGACAGGAGATCCTGTGAAAGTTGAAGTATTTCCTATTTTTACGGATGAGAACGGAAAAGTGATTATTGGACAGACAGGTGTGATGAGGCTTATTGGATGCGATCCTGTTTTGGGATGTTCTATAAAATTGGAAGCCTTGCAAGATATTGGAGTTAGTGAAGATCATGTAGGAATTAGGCAGAGTGAGATTCAAATTATGTTTGAGCTTTCTGCGATTCAGAATGTTGGTGAAATTACTAAGTCAGAGGCTTGTTTTTATATAGAAAATGTGATAGGGGCTCCTAATGAAAATGTTGAGGTTTCTTACATCGAAGCTGATTGGGCTGAAGGTATTGTTCAAGCCGTTTATAATTCACAAACAGAAGAGATTCCTAGAAGCAAGACTTGGAGCAGTGTTGTTGATGGAGAAGAGACTTGTGTAGATGTGATGGATCAAGTTAATGTAGCATTAGAAAGGGTTGCTGATGATAGAATAACTTTAAGATTTTCAGATCCTGATAATGTTGTTCAGAGTGTTAATCTTGATCCTACTGATGAGCTGACTCTTGATATTGGAGGAATGTTCGTTCCTGATCAAGATTTTCTTACTTTCAATTCTCGTGAGGCTACGGAGAATAAACCTTATTTGATAGTTTATTATAAGTAATACTTCTTAACACTGGTGCATTGTTAAGTTAACGGGAGTTTTGATTTTAGGAACGAGTAAGTTCCTGGATTAAGGTTTAAGATTTATAACAATTCTGCTAAATT
>NZBT01000010.1 GCA_002688015.1 Candidatus Pacearchaeota archaeon | reverse complement strand
ACGAATCTATTTTTTCCCAGTATCTTGATTATCAATTTAGACCTTTAGAAAAGTTGTATTCAACTATTGGATTGAGGAGAGATGAGCATACAACTGCGGGGACAGAAACCACCGGTAGAGCCACAATTGCATACAAATTGGACAATAATACAAAGATAAGATCATCTTTTGGAACCGGGATAAGATTTCCAACTTTGTATGATTATTTTTATGGAGACAGTGCTGTTTCAAGAAAAGAAGATCTATATGCAGAAAAAAGTAAAAGTTTTGATATTGGTTATGAAACTTATTTAGATGCATTAAATCTTAATTTAAATGTTTCATTTTTTAAACTTAACTATGAAGATCCTCTTGTTTCGCAAAATAGAACTGGCTGGGGAATTAAAAATGCTACAGGCGATAATACAAGTGAAGGTATTGAACTAAGCACTAACTGGAAACCTAATAATGCAATAAGTATAGGATTAAATTATACATTTACAGATTCTTTTGATTCATCGGGATGCGAGAATCCTGACAAGGGAGCTGGAGATTGTAAAAATTATGGCAGTAGCGTCGATGAAGCTATGGTAAGGGTGCCAAGACATGCAATTGTTTCTAGTATAAATTATGGAGTAAATAATAGATTTAAAAATTCACTTTTAATCAAATACATAGGGGAGACCAGGGATTATGGTAATGTAAATAATAGTTGGGTTGATCAAATATTAGATGACTATATTATAGAAAAAATAGACTCTATTTATCAATCAGATAGTTTACCTGACTTGATTATTGATGAATATAAAATTAGCAGTGTTGGGAGATATTTAGATTTCAAGGTTTCTGTGTTGAATGTAGGTTTTAAAGAGGCAGGAAATTTCTCATTAATAGTTTTTGCAGATGATAATGAATTAAGAAAGATTCCTTTGGAAGAAGTAGGGGTCGGTGTTAAGAGAATTGTGGATGTTGAAAATTTAAGACTTCCTTTGAGAAGTTTTGATAAAATTTCTTTTGTTGTAGAGTTTCCTGAAAATGAGCTAGATAAAGAGAATAATAGGGTTGAGATTTTATTGAATAAGGTTTAAATATGTAATATCCTATTCTTTATTGATGGCAGAAAGAGATATGTTGTTGAAGGAGAAGGTGGATCATACTGGGATCTTTGATTTTAAAGGGTTTTATAGATTTGCGCATACATGGTTTAAGGATGAAGGTTATGGCGTTGATGAGGGGAAATATTCTGAGAAACTTTCAGGGAATTCTAAAAATTTAACGATAGAATGGAAAGCTACAAAACAACTTTCTGATTACTTTAAGATTGAGCATATAATTAGGTTCACTATAGAGAATTTGACAGATGTTGAAGTTGAAGTAGATGGGGAAAAGAAACAGATGAATAAAGGAAAGGTTGAAATGGAGATTAAAGCAAATCTTGTTTCAGATCCAGAAAGTAAGTGGGATTCATCTTCATTTTCGAGGTTTTTGAGAGATGTTTATAGTAAGTATATAATCCCCACGAGGGTTGATTCTTTGCAAGGGATGGTTGTTGAGGATGCTCAGACTTTCAAAGAAGAGCTAAAGTCTTATCTTGATTTGATGGGGAAAAGATAGCTATCTAACAGAAGGAATAGAATATACAAATATTTATAAGATTCTTCTATGGCTTATAAGGATGATATCAAAAAGAGTACTGATTGCTCTATTTTTCGTTGGTTTTTTTGCTTTTTTGGGAGTTGTTAGTGCTGCTGATATTGAAGTTGAGGAAATCGATAGGGGGAGTATTGTAATAAGTGAAATTAATAATCCTGCTCTTTTTGATTTTATTATAACAAATAATGGGGAACAAGCGAATAATATTGAGATTTTTTCTTTAGTTGGAGTTAAATTTTCTCCAAGAGGGACATTTAATCTTGAGAAAGGAAAGACTATTGTTCCTGTTAAAGTTTATTTAGGAGAAACTCTTCTTAAAAATAGGGGATTTGTTAGTTTTGAATATCAGATAAACTCTAGAGATTCTGGGCTTTTTAAGAGGGACTTATTAGTCAAGATTATTTCTATAGATGAGGTTTTCGAAATTAAGTCTGGAAATTTGAAGTTTGAAGACGATTCCGCTGTAATTTTTATAAGAAATGTTCAGAATACTGGCTTAGAAGATGTCACTATGCATTTGAAGTCTGCGTTTTTTGATGAAACTTTGGTAGTTGATTTTGGTCCTTTTGAAGAGAAAGAGATTCCAGTTGTAATTGATTTAGAGAAGACAAGAAATTTAGTTGCAGGGCCTTATTTTATTGAGGCAGATATTTCTATAGATGGAGAGGGTGCGGAAGTTAGTGGAATTATTAATTATCTTGAGAAAGAGAATCTTTTTCTTGAGGAGAAAAGTTCTGGATTTATAGTCAGGGAGAAGTCTTTTCTTAGAAGAAATGAAGGGAATAAGCCTGTTGTAGTAAATATTGAAACTAAGAAAGATGTGATTACAAGGCTTTTTACAGTTTTTTCAGAAGAGCCAAGGAACGTTGAAAGATCTGGATTTTTCGTAAATTATGAATGGTTTAAAGAGATAGATCCTGGCAAGACATATGAAGTTGTAATTACAACAAATTATACGTTCCCTGTAATATTAATTGTTCTTGTTGTTTTAATAGCGTTTTTTGCTAGGATATATTCATTAACTTCTGTTAAATTAGATAAGAAAGTTAATTTTGTTAAGACTAAAGGAGGAGAGTTTGCTTTGAGAGTAAGATTAAGAGTTAAGGCTGGAAAGGATGTTGATTCTGTTCAAGTTATTGATAATCTTCCTGGAATGACTAAACTTTATGAGAGTTTTGGGAGAAAGCCTGATAAGATTGATGAAAAGTCTAGAAGAATCTTTTGGGATTTAGGAAATATGAATGCTGGAGAAGAGAGAATTATCTCTTATATTATTTATTCAAAAGTTAGAGCCGTTGGAAGATTTGAATTGCCAAGCGCTACAGTTGTTTATGGTATTGATGGAAGAACAGAAGAAGTATTTTCAAATAGAGCTTTCTTTGTTAGTGATACAGTTGAAGAAGATTAGTTTTGATTTGATCCTTCTCGTCCTTCTGTATCTTGAGGAAGATTATGTCCGAATATATAGCTTATTCCCAGTTCTTTTAGAGAATCAACTGAATCATCTAGAGTTGGACGAGCATCTTTGAATCTTTTATGTATGTTGGAGATTCCATATTCTCTAAATATTTCTGATGCTTTTTTATAAGCAGCGTCTATTGAACCTCTTAGAGCATTACAGCAATTAATATAATTTCTTTCTAATTCTATTAATCCCGGGCCTGAAGAATATCCATCTGAAGCTTCTAATGTAAAGTTAATTAAGTCTCTTAGTTTTTCAATGTCATCTCCTACTTGATTAAAAGAACGCATGATATCTCCTAAGTTTTCTGTAAAGCTTTCTCTTTTTGTATCGTGAAGCTTATCTGCAATATTCATTGCAGCAGTCATTTCAATTGTAAGCATTCCGTTTTTCCCGTTGTTTCCAAAAATGATATCTTCTATGTTTCTTAAGTATTGCAGAGTTGTGTCTACTCCATCTAATCCTTGATTTACTGGGCTTGCTACCATGAAATTAGATTTTAGAGGAGGTTTTAAAGATTTGCTTTTGCAAATATTTAGATGATCTGAGTTCTTAAGAATCTAAATTATTAAATAAAACTAAGATTCTTCTCTGTTGAATGACAATTGTGATACAAGGCGCTGATATTGATGAGGTGTTTTATAAAGTTGCGAGAGAGTTATTGAGAGCAAGAGAATATTCTCCCCGTGGTTTGAAAACGAAAGAATTGGTTATGCCTATGTTAATCATTGAAAACCCTGAAAGATGTGTTATTACTAATCCTGCTAGAAGATTAAATATTGATTATTTACAAGCTGAATTGGATTGGTATCTTAGCTTTGATAAGAATGTTGAAGGAATAAAAGATTATGCTTCTATGTGGGAAAAACTTGCTGATCTAGAAGGGTGTGTAAACTCTAATTATGGAGAAATAGTATTCGAACAAGAACTTGAAAATTATAGTGGAAATCAATACGAATGGGCTTTGGAGTCTTGTTAAACGATAAAGATTCTAGGCAAGCAGTAATTAATTTTAATCAGCCGAAACATAAGCAAAAAGGGGTAAAAGATTTTCCTTGTACGGAAACATTGACATTTTTAATAAGAGATAATAAACTTGAAGTAATAAATAAAATGAGAAGTAATGATTTGATTTATGGTTTTTCTTATAATATTCCTTGGTTTAGTTATTTACAAGGGCGAATGTTGGGAGATTTAAGTAATAAAAAACATTCTTCTTTGAGTAGGGGAGAGATGTATCACCAACCTACAAGTTTACATGTTTATGAAAGACATTTTGATATGATTGAGAATGTTGTTAAGGAATATGAAAAAGGTTTTTGTATGTCTAAATTGCTGAGTGATGTAGTTAGAGTAGATTGATTGCTATTGAAAAGGTTTATAAATTGAGATTCTGTGAGATAATTGTTGATTAGGCTTAGGTACAGATAAGCTGTTTTGTTCTAGGTTTAATTACGATCCCTCCATAGCTCAGTGGTTAGAGCGTCCGGCTGTAGGAGTAGTGTGGATAGTCCCCTTTCTTGGGGATGATAGATGAAGCATGAGCAGAACAGGTTCGTTAGAACTTGTTGGTTTGCAGTACCCGGAAGATCCCCAGTTCGACTCTGGGTGGGGGGATTTTTTATTATATAAATGTTTAAATAGTTTTTATTGGAGTATTAAAGATGGTAATATTAGGAGAAAGTTATGATTATTTTGATGAAAATGTGACTAGCTATTTTTCAAATAAAGCTAGAGAATTAGGAGTTCCTATGGGATTTGAATTGGATGTTCATGCTGAAGGTTTGGAATTTAATTAGACTTTGCCTTATGAGAGGTCTAATATGGGGGTTTCTGTAAATTTAGGTGTTCAATTGGTATAGGGCTGGGGAATTAGAATGTTCTTTGGCAGTTGATCATAATGTTTCGAAGGGTCGGGATCCTGTCTATTTGTTTCATGCTCAATTTGATGCTGGAGGATTAATTATGGGTGATTGGAATGGTGATTCTATTATAGCACAAACAGCAATTAAGGGAATTAAAGAACGTTTATTTGATTGTGGAACCGTTGCAGCTTCTGCTTAAAGTATATTTTTATTTTTTACTTTCTTCCTAGGATCAGGATATTCAAGTAAATCTCCTGCTTTTTTTTCAATTTCATCTGCTTCACGGAGAGATTTAATTTGAGAATGGGAGAGGATTCTTTTATGAGGGATTTCAGTTAGATATTCTGGAATATACCAGACATGTTCTTTAGAAGTCATCCAATTTTTAGAATCAAAACGAGAAAGATTAACAGGCATAGAATAGAAACGGAGAACTTTCTTTCCTGAATCAGGATAGTATTCATGGAAGCAAGACATTATCAATTCTCGAATAGATTTGTATATAGGATCACGATAACGGAGAACGTGATGATTCGTTTTGGAGATGCAGCCCCAGTGTCCATGTTTTTTGAAAACTGCTATGACATGATCCTCATCATGTTTATTTGCGACAAGATCAACTATTAGAGGTTTGTGTCCATGGAAACGGAGAGCTGCGGCAGCAAACATTGCTCCTTCCATACAATGTGCTGTTCCTTTTTCTAGGACTGATTTTGGAGAGAGACAAGTATCTCCTGAAGTTTCAAAGTTTGTGGGCAAGGAATTGAGAAAGGTTTGAATTTTGCTAGGTGTGTTTAAAGCTTTAAGAATTGTTATTTCTTCTTTGGAGAAGTTGGAAAAGGGAGATTTTTTTCTTAAGTTAAACATATTGTTTTTAAGAGATAGATGTATAAAAACTTTAGTTGAAGAGATAGATTTAATAATATGTTTGTTTTTTATGGTTTATGAAGAGAGAAAAGAGAGGAATAGAAGAGGTAAAAAGAAAGGACATTTATGCCTTGTTGGCGTTTTTTCTTGGATTCTATGTTTCTTTGAATTTTATTGATAATTTGACTGGATGGCTATTGGGGATAACGTTTTTAGTAGCTTTTCTTTATGGGGCTGTTTCTGTTTATCGAGGAGAAAAGTTCATTTTTTGATAGTTTGGGAGTTCGTTTTAAACGTGTATTATGGAGAGTGTAAAGGTTTAAAAAGAGTTTTTTCTTGTATGGGATACTTAAATGGAGAGTTAAAATGGAAGGCGAAGAAACACCTGAAACAACTGAAACACCTGAAGCAACGGAAGAACCTGCAGCACCTGCAGAAGAACCTGCTGCTGAAGAACCAGCTGCAGAATAAATCTGCAACTAAAATTAATTTTTTTATTTTTTTAGCGTATTTTTAGCTAATTCTTTGTACATTTTTTTGAGAGAAGTTGTAGGAGTTAGTATAGCTCATCACGGCAATCTGCACATAAAATTTGATTATCTACCTTTAGAAGCTCGGAGAAAGCGCCACAATTATCGCAAAGTCCGGCTTCTGGCCATTGTTCTTCTCTTGCCATGGACTTTCTGTCTTGTTCTCTTAATTCCATTAATTCTTGTATTTCGCTATAAAGTGTGGGATCTATTGATAAAATGTCCTTTAAAGTTACCATTCCGATCAATTCTCCTTTTGATAGGACAGGGAGACGCCTAAAGTTAAGAGATTGCATTTTACTCAATGCTTGAGAAATGTCTGCAGAAGGCTTAACAACGGCAACTTTTCTTGTAGCTATCTTCATTACATTAAGGTTTTTTAAGTCTGCTTTTGGCTTTTTTGTTATAGTCCAAAGGATATCACGAGAGGTTATTATTCCAACAAGTTTTTTGTCTTTTGTTATTGGGAGAGTGTTTACGCGGTCTTTTGCCATTAATTTAGCACATTTGTAAAGGGAATCACCTGGAGTGCAGGTTACTAAATTACGTGTCATTATGTCTCCAACAGCTATTTTTTGCATAATTATTGGAAGGAATTCAGGTTAAAAAGGATTATGTCGATGATGTTCAACTATTTATGAAAGAAGATTAGTCTATATTTCCTGATTCAATGATTTCTACTGTAGAGAGAAGAGAGGAAGAATATTCTCTTGCTTTTTTTGCTGCTTCTTCCATGCTCATGTTCTTTTTGTGGGGAATTTGATGATGTTGCAAATTTTTCTCAAATCTTGCTGGCAATATCAGACCAAGAGATCTTGTGAAATCATATTCTACATTTATTTCTCCCTATGAAGATAATCGGCCTACGGTGCTTCCTTCACATCTTTTCGCTGTGACTATTGTTCCACTACTTTGTCTATCAATGACACCAGATCCTATTTTTTCGATAAGGCCTTTCATTTCATCGTACTTTTCTCTGTCAGTTTCCATTTTTTACATCTTTTAGAGAACAGCTGAAGATATAATTCTTTTGTATTGATTCAGTATATATATCTTTAAAAGATTTAAAGGGGAAAGAATTTGGATATAAGAGAGGTAATAAAAATGAGTGACAAGCAACCAATATACGTTATGCCTGAGAATGTTTCTAGACAGATGGGGAAAGATGCGCAAAGGAATAATATTCTCGCTGCTAAAGTTGTGGCAGATATAGTTAAGACGACACTTGGCCCAAAAGGGATGGACAAAATGTTAGTTGATAGTTCTGGAGAGATAATTGTAACAAATGATGGAGTTACAATTTTAGAAGAAATGGAGATTGAACATCCTGCTGCTAAAATGCTTGTTGAAATTGCTAAAACTCAGGAGTTAGAAGTAGGAGACGGGACAACTACAGCTGCAATGCTTGCAGGAAAGTTATTGGAAAGAGCAGAAATTCTTTTAGATAAGAACATCCATCCTACTGTTATTGTTAAAGGATATAGACTTTCTTCAGAAAAATGTATGAGTATATTGAATGAGCTTTGTATAGAAGTTAGAGATAGTAGTGTTTTAAATCATATTGCTATGACTGCTATGACTGGAAAAGGAGCAGAAGGAGATAAAGAAAAACTTTCGGAGTTAATTGTTAGAGCAGTTGATTTGGTTGGAGAGGGGAGAGAGATTAGTAAAGAAGATATTAAGATTGAAAAAGTTAAAGGCTCAGGTATTGAGAAATCAGAACTGGTTAGAGGAATTGTTTTGAATAAAGAAAGAGCAAATAAAGATATGCCTTCTAAGATAGAAAATGCAAAGATATTGTTAGTTGATTTTGCTTTAGAGATAAAGCAAATGGATAAAGAAGCTAGGATTTCAGTTACGAGCCCAGAGCAGCTACAGAATTTTATTGAATCAGAAGAGAAGTATTTGAAAGAACTTGTTTGGAAGATAAAAGATATAGGATCTAATGTTGTCTTTTGCCAAAAGGGAATTGATGATGTTGCACAATATTATTTAGCAAAACAAGGTATTTTTGCTTGTAGAAGAGTTGAAAAAGGAGATTTGGAGAAGCTTTCAAGGGCTACTGGAGGGAAGATAATTTCTAATTTATCTGATTTAAATGAAAGTGAATTAGGAAATGCTGAAAGGGTTGAAGAGGTTAGAGAGAGCGATGATAGTTTAATTTACGTCCAAGGAACGAAGGGGAAAGCAGTTACTCTTGTTTTGAGGGCAAGTTCAGAGCATGTTTTGGATGAGATTGAGAGGGCTGTTAAAGATGGTTTGGGAGATGTCATAAGTGCTTTTAAGTCAGGGAAAATAGTTTCGGGAGGAGGAGCTGTAGAAATAGAATTAGCAAGAAGATTAAGAATATTCGCAAGAACTCTTGGAGGGAGGGAACAGTTGGCAGTTGAGGAGTTTGCAAACGCTTTGGAGAGCATTCCAGAAGCGTTGGCAGAAAATGCAGGTCTTGATCCAATAGATGTTCTTACTGAACTGAAAAGTAGACACGAATCAGGAAGTTTCAATGATGGACTTAATTTGTTTACAAATAAAGTTGAGAATTGTCTTGATGCTGGAATTATTGAACCAATTAAAGTAAAAAGTCAGGCAGTTAGTAGCGCAAGTGAAGTTGCTACCCTTATTTTGAGAATTGATGATGTTTTGATTTCTGAAGGGAATAGTGTTGGGAATAGGGGAAATGTTCCGGAAAGTTATGAAGGGATGGATTAGTTTTTTAGATGGGGACAAGATCATCTGGTTTGACTGGGAGAGGCATATCTTCTGATAATTTAGATTCTTCTTCTGTAAGCCATAGGCAGAGTCTTTTTAATTTCCATGTCTCTTCTCTAGAAAGATTGAAGTCTATTGTTGTTTCTTTGGGGATATCACCACTTTCATAAAGTCCGTATGAACCTATTTTGATTTTATCTAAAAGAGATTCTGCTTTCTCTCTTTCCCTTGTTAATTCTTCGATTATAGGAGTTCTTTCTTGAACTACTGCTCTGAATTGAGTGTTTATTAGATTATAATCTTCTCTTTTTACTAAGGCATATATTCTTGTGTTGTTTGGGGCAGGAATCAATATTCTTCTTAGATCTTCTAATTCTGGATAATATTCATGTATTAATTTAATTCTTTCTTTTCCGTCTCTAGTTAGAATCTTTTTTGTGTTAGGGAAATCTGCTAATATGTCAGAACCTAGGTCTCTTCTTCCAGACTTTCTTCCCCCTAGAAAAATTGGTAAGATGTCTCTACCATGAAGATCTTGCCAAGATTGACAGTCATCTTTTCTTTTTTCATAATTGGAACCTCCCTCAATCACATCTTCTCTTATCATTTCCTTTAAATATTCTATTGATTCTTCAACACTTTCTCCTAATCTTCTTGCTCTATTTATGGCGAAATTGTAAAACCCAAATTCATGTGGGACGAGGAATTGACTTCCCCATCTTAATTTTATAGTTGAAAATGGTTTATTGAGGTCTTTAGCCATTAATTCGTCATTTCGGTTTATGACATTGTAATAATATGCAACATTACTTTTAGATAATGGGTCTGAATCAAAACCTGGTAATAAACATGATATTTCTGGAGGGTTTTTGTCAAATAGATCTATGTAATCTTGATCTGTTGTTACAGCGTAATGTAGCTGATAATTCGCCATGACTCCCTTATAACTCCTTCCTGACTTTACTTCTAGAGAGAGTTTTGGCTTAAATCTCCCATTTATAGATACAAGGTCTGGTCTCCTTGTTCCATTTGGATTTTTGTACATTAAAAACAACTGAGCATTGTATCTTTCGGCATCTGTGCCGAAAATTCCAGTTTTATGCTTATAGCCGTATTTCATTTTCCTCTTTTTTATTAGAAATTTGATGAATTGAAGGTATAAAAGTATTTATGCGGCCAAAAGGCCTCTTTCTTGGAAATATCGAATAACCAGTTCTTCAGATCTATCAAGGATAAATCCTACAGCATATGGATTTAGAGATGTCAAGGTATCAAGAGTTTCTGGAGTCCATGCCAATGCATTACTGATTATCCCGAAATCAATATTATGAGATTTAATTCTTTCGGCAATGTCAATCCAGTCCTTTCTTAATGTGGGCTCTCCGCCGGATAGGACAATTAATTTAAAACCGATATCTGCAATCTGATCAACTAAATCTAAGGATTCTTTAGTGTCCAATTCGTTTTCTCTGGCATATCTTGCATCTGAACCACAATGAATACAATCAGAATTACACATTAAGGTATATTCCCATACAACTGCTTTGGGATTTAAAGAGATCATATAATATTCATAAGGAAGCTCTTTTTAAAAATTTATATAGTTCAAATAGAGAAGAGTCTTCGATTCTCTCTTGCTCGAGGACTCCCTGCGGAGAATGAAGATGCGGCATCGGGGAATCGAACCCCGGTCTCATCGTTTTTGCTTTCATTTAATTTCGACCTACTATTGCTCGAGTACTCGCAGCGGTAGGCGAAATGGCAACGACGTATTCTACCACTTAATTAATGCCGCTTGATAGGGGAATGGCCCCACGCAGAATCGAACTGCGGACTACTCGGTGTAAACGAATCGTTTTACCACTAGACTATGAGGCCTCTAAGATATGGAAGTTTGAGGGTTTTAAAAGTTTATCCTTACCTTGCCATGTAAGCAATTACTACAAGAACTAAAACGATTATTAGGAATATAACTATCCATACACCGAATTTCCAAAGAGTGATTCTTGATCCTTCGTATGTTTCTCCTGTAAGAACATACCGATCCGTGTCTGAGCTGTCTATATTAAGTTCTCCTGTGTTTGATGATCCTTCTTGGTTTAGAGGAACGAATAGATCTCCAGATCCAGAGCTTGAAGAGCTAGATCTTCTAGATGATCCACTACCTCCACCTGATGAATAAGTGTTTGTTACTTCATTATCTATTGGAAGGTGTCCTGAAGGTGTTGAGCCTGATCCAGAGCCGTTAGTCGCACTTGTATTAACTACAAATGTTACTTGATCAGATGTTACATTTCCAAGAGAGTTATCAGCGAATGCTGTTAGTGTATAAGTTCCATTTGTGAAGTTTCTTATTATTTCAGATGTGAAGGTTTCGTTTGCTCCGTTATTGATGTTAAACCAAATAGATGATGCATTAAATGAAGATATGTTTATTAATAATTCAGAAACTGTGTATGTAATATTTTCAGGAGATTCTATACTTACTGAGAATGTTCCATTTGTGTCGTTTATTGGAGAGTTTGGAAGAGTTGTATCTGTTCTGGAAACATCTGTATTATTAACATTTCCATTAGAGTCAAGAGTATGAACTGTTATTGTGTACTGTGTGTCTGCATTTAATCCTAGAGCTTCATACATCTCACCAGTTGTGTTAATTACGTTTACTCCATCTAAAAGAACGATTGCTTCTGCAAAATCAGCATCAGTTGGATTGTTCCATCCCCATTTTAATGATTGATTTGTTCGATCTATCAAGTGAAGATTTGTTATACTTCCAGGAGGGTTTGTGTCTGTTTGATTTCCTGTTGTATTCACTGAGAAAGGTACTGAATCAGATACTGTGTTTCCAAATGTATCACTTGCGAAAGCATTCAAAGTGTATGTTCCATCGTCTAGATTTAATGTAACAACTACTAATGGATCGTATGTAATATTAAATATATCGTTGATATTATACCAAATTGATGTTCCGTTTGAATCTATGTTTAAGGGTATTTCTTGTACATTGTATGTTTTTGCTTCAGGAGATAAGATAGAAACGAAAAGAGCATCATTTACTTGTAGATAGTCGCAGATAGAGTCTTGATTTGAATCAAGGCAAGCAAATACTTGATTTCCTTGAAGAGTTGTGATTACAGAAGGATTGTCGTCAGTTAATTCGAAAACAACATCAGAAACTACTCCTCCATTCTCTGGCTGTGGATCAGCACTGAATGTTGATATTAATTTGTTTCCATCTTCTATAGTAATAGTTCCTGGACCTGAGTCAGATGCAGATCTTGGTTCTTGAATTTCTCCAAATAGCTTAATTCCGATGTGTCCTCCGCTTTTATACTGAGTCTGTATTTTTTCTCCTGCAAAGATCGGAGTTCTATAAGGCTTGTTTTGACATGTGAATTTGTTTGCTTTTTCTAATCCTTGTGCTTCTTTTGCATCTCTTATATCTTGAGTTTTACATTTGTTATCTCCAACTCCACAGTTTAATACTGGGCAGACCCCGTAATCTTTATTTTCCAAATTAAAGTTGCCTTCTCCAACAGAAGCAAAGAGTATTTGTCCATTTCTGTCTACTATACAACGATTATCGTTCCATGAGCAAGGATCATTATCTTGGCCTCTTGAATCTGCTGTTGCCAAAACAATTTCTACATCGTTCGTATCTATCAACTTAACTCTTAAATCCCCATCAGAAATTCCAAAAAATTCTATTTCTCCATCACTTTGTGCCAGAAATTCATTGTTTTCAATTTTTCCCTTATCTAATTCTTGTATTAAACCTTCAAAGGTTTCAATTCCGTTTCCTGTAACTGTCCAGATAAAATCTTCAGAGACAGAGTTAGCAGTAGAAAGTGATAAACTCAATGTTGTCGCTAGTAGGATTAATGCAAACACTGTGAAGATTATTTTTCGCATGTAATTTATCCATTTATCTAGTATTTAAACATTTTGATTTTGTTACTCTTTTATAATTACTACTAACCTGAATGACATTTTATTACTTCAGATTAATGATTTTAAATAAAGTCAGAAATTTTATGTTTCCATTCAAGATAGATTAAATAGACTACTAGTAGAACTCCGTCGAGTGTTGCAAAGAAGATCCCTACCAACTCTGGAGGTAAGAACGAAACAAAATTAGGATTTATTATTAAGTTTGATAAAGGATAAAAAATTCTTACTCCTTCTGGAGATATGAAGGCATCAAGAATTATATGAATTAAACTTCCAAAAAAGAACATTAACATTATTAGAGACAGAGATAATTTGTGTTTTCCGAGTTCCGAAATTTTTATCTTTTTAAATGCGAAAAATAAGATTAGAAAAATTGCTGGAACATATAGAGTATGGGAAAATGTTCTGTGAATAGCGATGAATGTTTCCGAGTCAAGTTTTCCAATTAGCCAGAAAACAACAATGTCTATGTCGGGCAGGACACCGCCAAGACCCGCGAGAAGAACATAATGAAGAGGGAATTGTTTTTTGTCTTTTTTTCTTAAATAGAAATCACGAAAGATTGCAACTAGCAAAATTGGGATTAGAATGTGTGTTACTGCTTGTGGCATTTTTTATCCTACTAGGCCTCTTAGTAAATATCCTACAATGAATGCAATAATTGCTGCTATGCCTCCTATTAATAGTGTTTCAACCATACAGTGGAGGCAGGTTTTATTTTCAGCTATTTTTCCTTTATAATAACCGATTGTTAGAAATGCAACGGCTGTTAACGCTATAGATAGGTTAAATTGAATTCCTTTGATTTCTGGAAAGAAGATTGCTAAGACAAAGCTAATTAGTGGAATGAATCCTATTAATACAAAAGCAATGAATGTTGCAAGGGCTGTCTTTTTAGGGCTTTTCTGATGATGTTTGTGATTTCTTTTTTCTGATTTGTCTAATTGTACCTGGGATTTTGTTGATAAGTAGTTTGAAGTTGCCATTGAAAATCCATCTGCGAATAGATTTGCAAATCCTAGGATTAGAATGATTGATGATGAAAGAGAAGCCCCTATTGCTCCAGCAACAATTGCGAATGTTGTGATTGTTCCATCAATTCCTCCGTATACAAATTCAGGAAGATAACGACGTTTAAATTTTTTTTCCATTTTACCTCTTTTTCTAATTGAAGAAAGTAGAAGAGATATATAAACTTTAGTAGATATATGATTATATAGTTCTTATTAGGAAATGTTTATTTCTATGAGCATGGAGAAAGGGAGCAAGTATATTCTCCAAATGAAAAGAAGGAACTAATCAGTTGATATTTCATATCTGTCAGTCTTTTCTGTACTTTGGAAGGTTCTTATTACTCTGTATCTCATTAATTCTTGTCCTAATGTTTCAACTGAAGAGGCATCTTCTATAGATAAAATAACTCCATCAGGGAATTTTGCGAACCATGAATCCTTATACAGTGGATCATTTGAATCGCTTGAAGCGAAGCCTTGATAAGCCTGAAGTGTATTTTGAGCTAAACGTCCATCTGGGCTAGCACCTTTTAAATCATGTTCTTTTCCTCTTTCTCTGGGTTTACCTAATGTCCACATTGTGTCTAATTTGTAACCTAACAAATTTCCTTCTAGATCTAGTACAGCTATTCTTACTGTTTTATCTTCTGTTGCTGTTTGTGTGTCTGCCATTTTATATTAATTTCAGTTGGAGAGAGGTAGTTAAATCTTTTCATCAAGGTGCATTGTTACCTTAGAGGTTGGTAAATAGATAAAAAAATTATTTCTTTTTTCTGAGTTTATCCCAATAAGGAGATTTGT
>NZBT01000009.1 GCA_002688015.1 Candidatus Pacearchaeota archaeon | reverse complement strand
ATTGAGGATAACAAATGAGTGAAAAATTTTGTAAGAAATGTAATAGGGAAAGTATTTATGGGATTTGTGAGATTTGTGGTGGTAAAAATGAGAAGAAAGTTTTTTGTAGGATGTGTAATAAAGAGATTGAGGGAGAGAAGTGTGAGATGCATGATTTAGGTAGTGGGTTTAAGACGGGAAGGATTGATATGAAACATTATTATGAAAAGGCTAGGGAGAAGTTGGGAGTACTTAGGGTTGAGGTTCCTGAGTTGATTAAAGGAGTTAGAGGGACTAGTAGTGGGGATCATGATTTGGAGAATTTGGTTAAAGGGTTGTTGAGGGCGAAGTATAAGTTGTGTGTTAATAAGGATGGTACGATAAGATATGATATGACAGAGTTGCCTTTGAGTCATTTTAAACCTAGGGAGATTGAGGTTGGTGTTGAGAGGTTGAGGGAGTTGGGTTATGAGAAAGATTGTTATGGGAAGAAGTTGGAGAGGGATGATCAGATTCTGGAGTTGAAGCCGCATGATGTTCTTCTTCCTTGTAATGTTAAGTCGGGGGATGAGAGGGCTGATGATTTGTTTATTAATATAACTAAGTTTGTGGATGATTTGTTGGAGAAGTTTTATGGGTTGGATCGGTTTTTTAATGTTGAGAGTCGGGAGGATTTGATTGGGCAGTTGGGGGTTTGTATGGCTCCGCATAATTGTGCAGGAGTTATTTGTCGTATTGTTGGGTTTACGAAGGTTCAGGGGTTGGTTGCTAGTCCGTATTTGCATGCGGCGATGAGGAGAGATTGTGATGGGGATGAGGCTGCGATAATGTTGTTGATGGATGTGTTGATTAATTTTTCTAGGAAGTTTTTGCCTTCGCATCGAGGGGGGACGCAGGATGCTCCGTTGGTTTTGAATGGAAAGATTTATGCTCGAGAGGTTGATGACCAGATTTTGGATTTTGAGTTGGTTGATTATTATCCATTGGAGTTGTATGAGAAAGCTGAGAAGGGGTTGCATTCTTCGGAGGTTGAGATTGAGATGGTTAAGCAGAGAATAGGTAGAGGTGAGGATCCTTATATTAATACAGGGTTTACTCATGATACTGATAATTTTAATCTTGGAGCTGTATGTAGTTCCTATAAGACTCTTCCGACTATGAGGGATAAGGTTGAGAGCCAGATGGTGCTTTGTAGTAAACTTCGTTGTGTGGATCAAGGAGATGTTGCGAGGTTGATAATTGATAGGCATTTTATGAGAGATTTGAAGGGAAATTTAAGGAAGTTTACTCAACAGAGTTTTAGATGTGGAAGGTGTAATGAGATTTATCGGAGGGTTCCATTGGACGGGAAGTGTAGTAAGTGTCATAATCCTAAGTTGATATTTACTATTTCGTATGGGAGTATTGTTAAGTATATGGAGCCGGCGATGGATTTGGTTAAGAATTTTAATGTGCCAGAGTATATTGGGCAGGATTTGGTTTTGACTAAGAGATATATTGAGAGTATTTTTGGGAAGGATAACGAAAAACAAGAATCGATTGATAAGTGGTTCTAGTTTTTTGAGAGGGTTGGTTAGGGGTTTGAAGGGGTTGATGATGGGCTTAGGTTTTTTAGATGATTAGTTAGGGGTTTGATTGGTGAGGGGTTTGAGATGGTTGTTAGAGGGCTTGATTAGTTAGGGAAATATCTTTTTGAGTGTAGGATTGTTTAAAAGTGATTGATTGTTTTTCTTGTTATGGGATATAGAGAGGTTGATTCTAAATGTGGGATTTTTGTTGCACATTCTTTACATGATGTTTATAATGGATTGCTTGCTTTGCAGCACCGAGGAGAGGATACAACAGGAATTGCTGCTTTGACTGATAAGGGGATAGATGTTTTGAGATGGAAAGGGAAGGTTAGCGATTTTAACAGGGAAACTGCAGAGAGGATTTTAGATGGAGCTTCTATTTATATGGGTGAAGTTAGGTATAGTACTCGTGCTGGGAAATCACAAAGTGACTTGTTTGAAGGTGCTTTGCCACGTTATTTAGGGGGAACGATTACTGCAAATTATGCTGATTCTGCCCATCCACATATTATAGTAAGGAATGCAAATCACTCTTTGGTTCATAATGGAAATTTATATGGAGTTTCTTCTAGAGGGAAAGATACAGATAGTGATGTATTGTTGAAATATTTATCTTTACAAGATTCTGATGCTGTTAAAAATGCTATAAATAATTTTCCGGCTGCTTTTGCAGCAGGCTATATAGATGGGAGGGTAAAGGAGGCGGTTGTTTTTACAGATAGGTATGGAATAAGGCCCTTATGGATTGGGAGAAAAGCAGGAAAATTAATTGCTTCTTCTGAAGATACTGCTATCAAGAGTATTGGGGGTAAGCCTACTAGGGAGTTAGAATCTGGAGAGCTTATTAATATAGGTAATACTGGAATGAACTTTGATAGATTTAAAGTTATGCAACGTAATAGAAGGCCTTGTTTTTTTGAATGGAATTATTTAGGGGATGAGGAATCTTCTTTTGGAGGGATTATCACTAGAGAGGCTAGGGGTAGATTGGGTTTTGAAATTGCTCAAGAGTATGCTCCGGATGTAGACATGGTTAGCTATGTTCCTAATGCTCCAGAGCCCTATGCTCTTGCTTATGCAACTACTCGAGGAATAGATTTTGAGCACATTTTTTATAAAGTTAGAAAAGATAGGGCGTTTTTAGGAGCTGACGATTTAGCGAGGCAAGATTCTATTGCTTCTAATTTACATATTCATGATGATATTGAATTAGAGGGTAAGAGGGTACTTTTGTTAGAGGATTCTATTGTGAGATTTAATAATGCTCCTGATGCAGTAAGTAAGTTAAGGGATAAGGGGGCTAGTTGGATTGGTTTGGCGGTTGGTACTCCTCCTATTGGTCCTGAGATTAAAGAGGTGAGGCATGGGTGTCATTTTGGTATCGATATGCCTCCAGAGGATAATTTTATTGTTAGGAGAATGGATGGCGATGAGATGATAGCACATGCGGGTTTGGATGATTTACATTATATATCTAAGGGAGCATTGCAAAGAGGATTAAGAAGGAAGTTAACTGATTGTTGTGCTCATTGTATCGGAGAACCTAATCCTGTTATTGAGGAGGAGTTGTTAAGGTTAGATGGAATAGTAAATAAGGTTTATGAAGATTATAGTGAGTAATTCTTTTAGTGAGTAATTTTATAAATTAGTGATTCTTTTGTTATTAATGGATAAAAAATTAGGGAAGAAAATTGAAGGGAAGGTTGGGAAGAAACTTAGTGGGGCTATAGAGAGGGAGGTTGAAAGGGAAGTTGAGAGGGGGGTTAAGAAAGAGGTTAAGCAGATAGAGAGGGATGTTAAGAAAAGGGTTGAGAGGGAGATTGAGAAGAGGTTGCATCATCGGATTTATGATAGTACGGTTAGTTCTGCGTTGAAGTTTAGGGATGAGTTTAAGAATCAGATTGTTGTAGGGGTTACTGCGGCTTTTGCGTTTCTTATTGCTTTGTCGTGGAGGGAACCGATTGCTGGTTCGGTTGATGCGTTGATAATTAGGTTGGGGTTGAGTGGTAGGGAGATTTATTTGCAATATTTGTCGGCTATTTTTATTACTATAATTGCTGTTTTGGTTTTGATGGGAGTTAGTCGGTGGAAGAGTAGGTGAGGAGTTGGTTTAATCTATTCATCCTTTAATTTTAAGTATTTGTTAAGGATATTGTGATTTCTTGTGTATAATCGGACTAAAAATAGAATAATCTTCTATAAATAGTACTAAATAGAAATATTTATAAACCTCTGTAACTTAAGGATTATATGGTTACTAAGTATGATATTTTTCAGGTCGTGTACAAAAATAGTGCGCCGATGAAACCCATTGAGATAGTTAGAAGCTTAAAAAAAGATGTATCTTCTTATAAAAATATTCATCGGATTTTAAATGAATTAAGAAAAGAAGATTTTTTAGTTAAAGGAAAATATGGATTTGAGGCTGAACTTTCTGATAAGAGTAAGATGCTTTTTGAGTTGATTGCTTATTGTTCACATAATAATATAAATTATAATCATCTGTTGGATGAAAAATTGATTAGTTTTATTAATATAGTTCTTAAGAAAAAAGAGTTTCAACAAAAAGATTTTAAGATGGATCCTAAGACATTTAAGAAATATATAGATATTTTGAATAAATATGGATTGTTGTTGATAATTTCTAGAAAACCCCTTAGGGCAAGAATGTTCTATAATACTTTAATCAATAATCTTTTGATTTATTTTGGATATAAACAAAGTCCTGTTAGAAAATTTAAGGTTAATTATTTGAAGGAGATAGAAAAAGAATTGATTTTATTTAGAAGATTAAAGAAGAGAGACGAATTTGGATATGGGAAAATTGTTGATGAATTTGAGATATCCTTTGTTCAACATAGTCTCGCATTAGAGGGAAATCCAATAACATTGCCAGACACAATTAGGATATTAAGAGATGAGATTATCCCAAGAGATTTGAAGGGAGAGGATGTTGACGAAGTTCAGAACTATCAAAAAGCTATTTTGCAGATGTTGAAAGATGCAACAAGGAAAAAACTGTTAACGAAAGAATCTATTTTAGAGTATCATAGGTTAGCTATGCAACATAAACTGAAAATGGCAGGTGAGATAAGAACAGAGGGAGTTTATATTAAGGGCAATTTGAATTTTAAGGTTGCTAAGGTGTCTGAGATTGGGCCACAGCTTGATAATCTTTTGGAGAAGTATAACAATTTTATTAAGAAGAAAAATAATTCTGTAAGGGAGATAATTAATTTTTCTGCATATTTTCATAATGAGTTTCAACATATTCATCCTTTTTTAGATGGGAATAGTAGAACTACAAGGTTGTTGACTTTTCATTTATTACGTTCTAGTGGTATTCCAATTTTAGATATACCTTTTGGACTTTTAGATGAGTATTTAAGCTATACAAAAGGATCGGGGGAAAGACTTGATAAAAATCTCTTTGAGACTCTGCAGAGAATAATCCTCTTTAATCTCAAGAAAATAAATGAGAGGTTGAGTTAGTAAACAAAAGAATATGATTGATTACTACAATTGGATGTTATGTGAGGTTCTCTATATCAAATAAAACAAAATTGTTGGTAATAATAAACAACCCATCAAATGTGGTTATTAAGATGTAAAAGAACGCATAGGTTTTAAGGGTTTTTTGAAGGTAAAAACAATATTCTTTATTTGAGTAATAATCTTAATAAACCTATTTGTTTTATTAATGTTATGGTAAGGAAAGGGGTTGATGATAAGATTTGTAGAGATTGTGGAAAACTCATAATTGGGAGAAGAATTAATGCAATTGTTTGCAAGGAATGTAGGATGCGAGCTCGGAAAGAATCTTCTCAAAGAAAGAAAGAGAGTGATAAAAGGGAAAGAATATTGAAGAAGATTGAGAGAACAGGAATTAAGGGAAGTATTGAAAGAAAAAAATCTGAACAAATTCTAAAAGATCTGAAAGAAGAATTTGAAAAGGAAGGTAATCCAGAGATAGAGTTAAGTTATTTTTCTCAATTTCTTTCTCGACCAGTAGAACCTTTTGGTCTTCATTCAACGAGTGTAAGGGATATGATGAAAGAATTTGAGTTAAGACCTTTTAAGGATTTTATCGAAGAGAAAATAGAGATTGAAAAAGAAAAGGTAAAAAAAGAAGAGGAAGAGAAAAGGGAGCTTAGAAATACATTTCATCTTATTCCTCAATTGACATAAGTGTCTGCTATTTTTGGGATACAGTATTCAAGATTAGGAATACTGTATGCTGTTTTTGGAAGGGTCTTACTTTTTAAGATCAAACACTCCTATTAGTTATGACAAAGACAACAGTTTCATTAAGTTTATCAGAAAGATTATTGAATAAATTAGATTTGCAGAGAAAACTTGTTTCTCGTTCTGCGTATATTGAATTTCTTTTAAGTAAAATATTGGATGAAGAATATGGAAGAGAATGATAATAGGGAAGCAGTTATGGAAGAGGAAATTGAAAATAAGTTAGCTTCATCACCTTATTCTCATTTCAGAAAGCTGTTGCTCGAAGAATCTGGAGATAAGGAAGAGGTTAAATCGATTATCTAGTCACTTTTAGGATTGGAGGAAGGATATGGATAAAAAACTGCTTGTTAAATTTGAAAAAGAAAGAGCTAGAGTTAAAATTAATCTGAAGAATGGATTGTTTTACACTGGTTTTATTATTTTGTTAGAAGAAGGATCTTTGTTGTTTAAAGATAAATTTGGACAGGAAATTCCAATTGATTTGGATTCTATTTCTTATGTCGTTCCTGTGAAAAATGGATATAAAAATGGGAGATAAGGATGTCTTAAAGGATATGTTATCAGAAGATAAGGGAATACTACCTACTACTGATGCTACTTCTACTACTAGCACTACTAAGATAAATCCATGGGGCTATATTGATTTAGAGAGGAAGATTTTGTTAGAGCAAGTTTCAAAAACAGAATATATTTATAATATTGAAGGAGAAACAGGTGTTGCACGGCTGCAATTTGAATGTCCTTCATGTGCTACAATTTATACTTTTAATGAGGCAAAAGAATCTTTTCGATGTTCTTGCAAGAGAAAATTGAATTATAAGGAACATCAAGGATTGATGATTAAAGGACATACATTTAAACTCGATAAACTACCAAAGGATCCGCTTTATTTAACTCCTGATGGCGATTACATTAAAGAATTTCTTGCTTTTCCAAACAGACGAATAAAAACTGAGGAAGTGTTTAGGGAGATAGTTATGTTTCTCATGGCTTTATTTAGCTTTACAAACAAGTCTGATGCAAAAAAATGTGCTCTTGCCGTGTTATTCACCTACTTATTGCGTTATTTTAATAGTTCTTTTTATATTGGCATTGATGCAACAAAAGGAAGTGGGAAAACAACTCTATTAGAGATATTAGCTATTTTGTGCCGACATGGTTTTTTAGCAGATGTTTCTCCTGCTTCAATTCCTAGATTGAAGGAAAAATATGATCTGAACATATTCATTGATGAAATTGATCAATTGAAAAATGGAGAAGATATTGAGGGATTGTTAAGAAAAGGACAAAGAAGAGGGAATAAATATACTAGATTAAATAAAAATACTTTGGATGAAGAAATT